>JAESRA010000108.1 GCA_016764895.1 Phycisphaerales bacterium
GAAGACCCCCTCCGTCCGCGAAGACGCGGACACCTCCCCCGGAAGCCCGGGGGAGGCGGAAGATTGAAACACTTGATTTAAGGAATGGAACTTTGATGGACACGATGACTTTATTGCAGGCGGCGGTACTTGGACTCGTGGAAGGGATCACGGAGTATTTGCCGGTGTCCTCGACGGGGCATCTGATTATGGTGTCGGAGTTGATGGGGCTTGGAGAAACGGCTGATCAGCGGGCGGCGGTGGATACTTTTAATATTGTGATTCAAGGTGGCGCGATTTTGGCGGTGCTTGGGTTGTACTTTCCGCGGGTTGTGCAGATGTGTAAGGGGCTGATTGGGAAGGATGCGATTGGACTCAAGCTTGCTATTCGGATTATTGTGGCGTTTTTGCCTGCGGCGTTTTTGGGAGTGTTGCTCAATGATTGGATTGAGAGCAAGTTGTTTAATACGCCTGCGGTATTGGCTGCCCTTGCGGTTGGGGGGATCTTTATGATTGTGATTGATAAGTGGAAGTTCTCTAAGCACAAGGAGGGGGAGGTGTTTGAAGAGGGGATGGATTTGCATGAGATTACGATTTTGCAGGCTCTTGCGATTGGTTTTTTGCAGTGTGTGGCGATGTGGCCTGGGACATCGCGGTCGATGATGACGATTGCGGGGGGGGTGCTGATTGGATTGAAACCCAAACGGGCGGCGGAGTTTAGTTTTTTATTGGGGCTGCCGACGCTTGGTGGGGCGACGGTGTTTTCGTTGTATAAGTCGATGAGTGGGGATGGGCCTGATATGTTTGAGGTGATTGGGTGGATGCCGATTATGGTGGGGTTGGTTGTGGCGACGATTAGTGCTGCCCTTGCGGTGCGGTGGTTGGTGGCGTTCTTGACCAAGCACGGTTTGGCGGTGTTTGGGTATTATCGGTTGGTGTTGACGGCTGTTTTAGGGGGGGCGATCTGGATGGGGGTGGTGACTATTCATACTGGTGATGGTGTTCATGTTGATGATGCTGTTGTTGGTGGGCTGGATGTGTTGGAGGTGATGCCATGAGTGGACAGATGACAGGCTTTGAGAAGACTTCGTTTCCCAAGGGGAAGATTGAGGTGGTGCTGCTTGAGGGAACGCACCCGGCGGGGACCGAGTTGATCGGGCGGGCGGGGTTTGATGTTTCGGTGCATCATGGTGCGCTCAAAGGCGATGCGCTCATCGAGGCGATTGGGCGGGCGCATGTTGTTGGGATTCGATCCAAGACGCGGTTGAGTGCTGAGGTGTTGGGCAAGTGCGAGCGTTTGCTTGCGGTGGGATGTTTTTGTGCTGGGACGAATCAGGTGGATTTGGAGGCGGCTACTTTGGGGGGTGTGCCTGTGTTTAATTCGCCGTTTAGTAATACTCGGTCGGTGGCGGAGCTCACGATTTGTGAGATTATTGCGTTGCACCGGCGGATGACGGCGCGGTCGGCTGCGCTTCATGCTGGGGACTGGGACAAGAGCGCGGCGGGATCGCATGAGGTGCGGGGGCGGACGCTGGGGATTATTGGGTATGGGCATATTGGGTCTCAGGTTTCGGTTTTGGCCGAGGCGATGGGGATGAAGGTGATTTTCTTTGATACCCAGAGTAAATTGCCGCTGGGGAATGCTCGTGTTGGGCAGTCGCTTGAGGCGGTGTTGAGCCAGAGTGATGTGGTGACGATTCATGTGCCTGAGAATGACTCGACCAAGGTGATGATGGGCAGCGCACAGATTCGGATGATGAAGGCGGGGAGTTATTTGATTAATAATGCTCGGGGTTCAGTTGTCGATCTGGCTGCACTACGCAAGGCGGTTGATGATGGGCATATTGCGGGGGCGGCGGCGGATGTGTTTCCTGATGAGCCTTCGGCTAAGGGGGAAGCATTTACGAATGTGATGCAGGGGGCGGTGAATGTGATTTTGACGCCTCATGTTGGGGGGTCGACGATCGAGGCGCAGGAGGCCATTAGTGTGGATGCGGCGGGGAAATTGGTTCGGTTTGTTAATACAGGAGCGACGACGGGGGCGGTGAATGTGCCCAATGTTGATCTGCCGGCGCAGGTTGATGGAGATGGGCGGTCGCATCGGATTTTGAATTTTCATAAGAATGTGCCTGGGGTTTTGGGGAAGATTCATGAAGCGGCGGCGGAGTTGGGAGTGAATATTTCGGGGCAGTATTTACGGACGATGGGGGATGTTGGGTATGTGGTTCTTGATACGGATCCGGCGCAAGCGGAGGCTTTTAAGAGGCGGATGGATGGGATTGAGGAGTCGATCCGGACTCGGATGCTGTGGTAGGGGAGGGGGGAATGGGCATTAGCCACTGGGCATTGGGGGGAAGAGAAGACATGCAGGTGGCAAAGCCCACCAGCATGGCACCCAGCCATTGGGGAAGAGGGGAGAAGATAAAAAGAGAGGATGGAGGAAGAGAAGAAGTCAGGGAGCCCTCACCCCGGCCCTCTCCCATCAGAATGGGAGAGGGAGGAAGAGAAGATTGGAGAAGAGAAGGAGGAAGATGAGGAGGGAAGATGAAGAAGGGAAATGAAGAAGGGAGATGAAGAGGGGAGATGAAGATTGGCAATTTGTGATTACTTGGTGAACAATGGTTCATGACTGAATCGACTACATCGTTTGTGCGGAACTCTGAGAGTCTAGAACATACAGGCGTGATTGCTCGAGACTTTGCGGCTGTGCTGCGGGCGGGGGATTTGGTGCGGCTGGTTGGAGAAATGGGGGCGGGGAAGACGACCTTTGTGCGGCTTGTCGCTGAGGCGATGGGGGTGGATGTTTCGATGGTGAGCTCCCCCACTTTCGTATTGATGAACAACTATCCATGCACGATCAATGGGGAAGAGGGGTCGATTGCGCATTTGGATTGTTACCGGTTCGGAGATGAAGATGAGCTTGATGCGTTGGGGTGGGATCGAGTGTGCAGTGATGGGTCGATTCGGCTGATTGAATGGCCTGAGCGGATTGATGGGGTGCTTGGGGATGAGGAGGCTTGTACGGTGACGATTTCGCATGTGGATGAAGGGTCGCGGGGGTTTGTGATTGCCGTGCCTGGGTCTTGGATGGAGCGGTCGTCGATTGGAGCGTTGAGGGCGCGGGAGGCTGTCAAATGTCCGGCGACTGGGGAGGTTGTGCATCCTGAATGTGGGAGCTGGCCTTTTGTGAGTGAGCGGGCGCGGATGAGTGATTTGCATGGGTGGATGAGTGGGAAGTTTTCGATTAGCCGGTCGATTGAGGAGGCGGATTTGGAGCAGGAGTAGGGAGAAGGGATTGGGGATTGGGCACTGGCCATTGGGGAAGATGAAGAGAAGATCGATAGAGGGGGAGAGGAAGAGGAGAAGGCGGGGAGCCCTCACCCGCTTTGGGGGGCGGCCCTCTCCCATCAGAATGGGAGAGGGAGGAAGAGAAGACTTGAAGGAAGGGGAGGCTTGAAGGAAGGGGAGGCCCGGAGGAGGATCTGAATCCTCCGACGGGGCACCCGGACTTTAGAATCCGCCATTGCCCATTGTGCCCATTGCCCATTGCCTATTGCCCATTGCCCACTGCCTATTGCCCCTCCCAAGACCCGCAGGTGGCAAAGCCCACCAGCGGGGCACCCGGCGTGGTGCCCTCCTTCGACCGTCTTCGGCGAAGGA
>JAESRA010000014.1 GCA_016764895.1 Phycisphaerales bacterium
GCGGGCGCAGGCGTTTGGGATGGTGGTGAGTGCGCAGTCGCGGTCGATGCATAAGGAAACTGCTCGTGCCCTTGGGATTAAGATGATTGAGTATTCTCGTGAGGGTTTGCTTGGGGCGATTGGGGATGCTGATATTGTTTCTGTGCATGTGGCGTTGTGTGGGGATACGGATAAGTTGTGTGGGCCTCGATTTTTTGGAGCGATGAAGCCTGGGGCGATGTTTATTAATACTTCGCGGGGGGAGATTGTTGATGAGGTTGAGTTGATTTCGGCGGTGAAGGAGAAGGGGATTCGGGTGGGGCTTGATGTGTATCAGAATCAGCCTTCGAGCAAGGATTGTGAGTGGAAGACGGCGGTTGCGGAGCTTTCTGGAGTGTCGTTGACGCATCATTGTGGTGCTTCGACGGATCAGGCGCAGGAGGCGGTGGCTCTTGAGGTGATTCGGATTGTGGGTACGGTGATTGATGAGGGGCGGACGCTGCATGTGGTGAATAAGGGATCGTTGAAGGATGAGCAACTCACTGTTGCACTTTGAACTGGAGATTAGATATGGGTAATCGTGTGTATAATTTTTCGGCGGGTCCGGCGTGTCTTCCTGAAAGCGTGATTAAGCAGGCGCAGAAAGACCTTTGGGATATTTTTGATTCTGGGATTGGGATCATGGAGCATTCGCATCGGAATAAGTATTTTGATCGGGTGACGCATGAGACCGAGGCGGATTGCCGGGCAGTGGGGGATGTGCCTGAGGAGTATTCGATTTTTTGGATGCAGGGTGGGGCTACGAGTCAGTGTTATATGGTGCCTGCGAATTTTTTGGCTGAGGATCGGACAGCAGATTATTTTGATACGGGGAAGTGGGCGCAGGATTCGATTGCGGAAGTGCATCACTATGGGAAGCTCAATGTGTGTGGGTCTTCTAAGGATGCTGGGTATAACCATATTCCGAAGGGGGATGCGGTGAAGTATTCTGAGGATCCTGCGTATGTGCAGTTTACTTCGAATAATACGATAATGGGGACGGAGTTTAAGGCGTTGCCTGAGACTCCTGGGGGGTCTTTTTTGGTGGCGGATATGTCTTCGAATATTTACTCACGCCCGATTGATGTGTCGCGGTATGGGTTGATTTATGCGGGGGCTCAGAAGAATCTTGGGCCTTCGGGGACGACGCTTTTGATAGCGAAGACGGATTTGATTGAGAATCCGGTGCGGGAGTTGCCCAAGATGATGCGGTATGGTTTGATGGCCAAGAAGGAGGGGCGGTTTAATACGCCCAATACCTTTGGTGTGTATTTGATGGGGCAGGTTTTTAAGTGGATTTTGGCTGAGGGGGGATTGGTGGCGATGGATGAGATGAATACGGAGAAGGCGGGGATTTTGTATGACTTTATTGATTCGGATAGTTTTTATACGCCTCATGCTTTGAAGGAAGATCGTTCGTTGATGAATATTACTTTTAAGTGTCCGACGGCGGAGCTTGACGGGGTGTTTCTTGAGCAGGCCGAGAAGTTGGGGTTGACGACGCTGGCGGGGCATCGGTCGATTGGAGGGATGCGGGCGAGTATTTATAATGCTTTTCCGAAGGCCGGGGTTGTTGCGCTTGTGGAGTTTATGAAGGCGTTTGCGTTGGAGCATGCGGGGGCCAAGGCGTAAATTGTTGAGAATAGTTTGAACTTTGTGACCGGAGTTTTTGCTTCGGTTTTTTTTTGTTTTTGAAGACCCTACTGCGCCGAAGACGGCGAGTAGGGGCACCCTGAGAAGAGGGGTTAGGCGTTGAGGCGTTGGTTGCAGGCGGTGAGGACTTCGGTGGGGGTGATTCTTTGGATCATTTGGGCGGAGCGGTTGTCTCGGAAGTAGAACTCGTCGTTGGGCTCGATGTGTTGGATGATGTCTTGTTCTCGGTTGTAGGGGGAAGCTTTTTTTGGGTCGGTGGGGCCTAGGAGGGCGACGAGGGGGCGGTGGAAGCCGACGGCCATGTGGAGGGCGGCGGAGTCGTTGGCGACGGTGAGCTTTGATCTTGCGATGATGGCCATGAGGAGGGCGATGCTTGTGGAGCCTACTCGGTCGGTGATTTTGGGGTGGTCTTTGGCGAGTTCTAGGAGGGGTGCGCAGTGGAGGCGTTCTCCTGGGCCTCCGACGATGATGACGCGGTCGATGTTTTTGTTTTTGGTGAGTTCTTTGGCGAGTTGGGTGAAGCGTTCTATGGGCCAGCATTTGGCGGGCCATGCGGAGGTTGGGGCGAGGACGGCGTAGGGCTCTGGGTATTCGATGACTACTTGTGAGAGTTCGTCTTGGCCTGCGTGGAGGGTGATGTTTGGGTTGGAGATGTCGGCGCCGGCGGCTTGGGCGAGTTTGAGCATGCGGTCTACGGAGTGGAGTTCTTTGGGGGCGTTGATTCGTTTGTTGTGGAAGAGCCAGCCGAGTTCTTGGGAGTCTTTGAAGCCGTAGCGGAGTTTTGCGCCGGTGGCGCGTGAGAAGAATCCTGAGCGTGCGAGGCCTTGGCAGTCGAGGACCATGTCGTAGTTGTTTTTTCGGAGTGTTTTGAGCCATTTGATGAGTGGGCCGAAGCGGAAGTGGCGGCATTGTTTGCCGAGTTGCTCGCGTTTGAAGGGGATGACTTGGTTGAGGTCTGGGTGGTGCTCGATGGCTTGGGTGTAGTTGTCGCGGACCATCCAGTCGATTTTGGCGTTTGGGTATTTTGCTTTGAGGGCGGCGAGGATGGGGGTGGAGCGGCAGATGTCGCCCAGGGCGCTGGGGCGGATGATGAGGATTCGTTTTGGGTCTGGAGTTGGCATTGGAGGGAATGGTAGGTGGTGTTTGGGAGAGATTTACCACAGAGAGCACAGAGGGCACAGAGAAGATTGGGATTGGGGGTTGGGGGTTGGGGGAAGAGAAGAAAGTTTGAGGGAGAGGAGGGAAGAGAGAAGTCTGGGAGCCCTCACCCCGGGAGGGGGAGAGAAGACATGGTTTGCCGAAGACGGTCAAACCATGGCACCCACAGGTGAGAAGACACTACTGCGCCGAAGACGGCGAGTAGTGGCACCCGGGCCTCGAAATGGAAGAAGGATGAAGGAGGAAGGAGGAAGGAGGA
>JAESRA010000109.1 GCA_016764895.1 Phycisphaerales bacterium
ACGGTGGGGGCGATGGTTTTGGCGGGGTGACGAGAAGGATTTTTGTACGCAGAGGGGGCAAAGGTCGCTGAGGACGCAGAGAAGATGAAGAGTTAGATTGGGGAAGAGGAAGAAAGAGGAATGGGAGAAAGAGGGGAATTGGGTGGGATGTTTGGGGGGTGGGTGAAACCTGAGTGATTTTGGGCTGTATAGATGGAGTCCGGGTTCTGGCGCAGGTTGTGCGCACCGGAGTTGTGTGATGTTTGGTATGGCGCGGCATGCGACCGATACTGATCGAGGTTGTGGTGGCTTTGGCCGATTGGTGTTGGACTGTTGGAAGACGGTTCGGCGATGATCGGTCTTTGGTCGACTCAAATAAATAAATGGCAGGTCTGGCGAGGGTTTCTCGCCCCTTTGAAAGTAAATGGAGTTCTTGATGCGTGCAAACTTACGAGCAAACTATAAAGTACTGAGCGGTGTGGTTGGATCAGTGATCGGGCTTGGTGCTTTGGTTGCTGGGTCTTCGATGGCGATGGCGGTTGAGCCTTATGGGGCTGGGCCTGAGGAATCGATTGACTTTGCGGCGATGGCGGCGATGGCGGCGGCACGGGGTGGTGGCGGGGCTGCAAAACCGGACAAAGAGTACAAGGACTGGAAGGATGTTTCCAAGGGCTTTACGAAGGTGGTGTCGACTGCTGATGGGAGTTCGTTTTATTCGTTGTATGTGAATAACAAGACGAATCAGGTGCTTGCGGAACTTCCTCGGGGGTATGCCAAGCAGCATCATTTCTTTGCGATGACTGTGGCGGGCGGGGAGGTCTTTGCGGGTCTTCAGGCTGGGGATCGGTATACGCAGTGGCGGAAGGTTGGTAAGCGGTTGATGCTTGTGCAGCCTCAGATTTCTGTGCGGTCTTCTGGTGATCAGGAGTCGAAGGACTCGGTTGAGATGATTTGGACTGATCGTGTGATTTTGGATGTGCCGATTGTGACGATGGGTCCTGGTGGTCAGCCTGTGATTGATTTGGATAGTTTGCTTGTTGGACAGGCGGGCAAGTTTTTTGGTCGTCGGGCCAGTGGGCTGAATCCGAGTTTGACTGTGGTCAATTCGATCAAGGCGTTCCCGAAGAATATTGAGGTTCAGTTTAAGGGGCCTGTTGCCAATGGCACGATGAAGACTTTCCATTATTCGATTTCCAATATTAAGGGGTCGAAGGGGTTTAAGCCTCGGATGGCTGATGAACGGGTTGGGTACTTTGTGACCAACTACACGGATTTGGGGAAGTTTGATTGGACGGATACTTCTCAGCGGATGATTAACCGGTGGAATATTCAGAAGGCTGATCCGAAGCTTTCGATGAGCCCGCCGAAGGAGCCGATTGTGTATTACATTGATCACACGGTTCCTGTGCGGTATCGCCGGTATGTCAAGCAGGGGATTGAATACTGGAACGAGGCGTTCCGGGATATTGGGATTGATGGGGCGATCCAGGTGCAGTATCAGGATAAGACGACTGGTGCCAATATGGATAAGGATCCTGAGGATGTTCGGTACAATTTTATTCGGTGGATTTCCAACGATATTGCTACGGCGATCGGGCCATCACGGGTCAATCCGATGACGGGGGAGATTCTTGATGCGGATGTTGTGTTGACTGATGGGTGGATCCGTGTGTTTACTTATCGCTGGGAGGATTTGCTGAGTAATCTTGCGCTTGAGGGGATGAGTCCTGAGACGATGGGGTGGCTTGAGGCGAATCCGAAGTGGGATCCTCGTTTGCGGTTGGCTTCGCCATCTCGGCGTGAGCAGATTTTGATTGAGCGTGCGCAGCATCGTTCGATAGGGATGTATGGTGGCCGGGGTATTAGTGATGAATCTGCGATGATGATCGGTGATGATGAGTTTGATGGTCTTGGTGGTCGTACTTCTCAGGTTTCTGGGATGTGTGAGGCTGCGACTGGTAAGGCGCTTGATCTTGCGATGATGCGGATGAATCTTTCGATGGTGAATATGTTGAATCTTGCTGCTGAGATGCCTGTTGAGCCTGACGCTGATGCTGATGCTGATGCGGAAATGCTTGATATGGTGCGCAAGATGCTGGCCGAGAATCCTGAGATGCGTGCGTTGATTCCTGCTGAGCAGCTCGCGATGCTTGAGAAGGCTGATGCCAAGGATGAGGATGAGGATGAAGTTGGCGATGAGGACGGGGAAGGGGGCGATGATGTTGCTGATGAGAAGAAAGAAGAAGGCGACATGATTGACGGCGTTCCTGAGTGGTTTGTTGGGCCGATGCTTGCTGAACTTGTTGCCCACGAGGTTGGCCATACGCTTGGTTTGCGGCATAATTTTAAGGGTTCGAGCGTGTACTCGCTTGAGGATATTAACTCTGAGGAGATCAAGGGGAATAAGCCTTGGTCGAGTACGGTGATGGACTACAACGGGATCAATATCAAGATGCCCGGCAGTGGTGAGATTCAGGGTGATTATTCTGTGGTCGGGATTGGTGAGTATGACCGTTGGGCGATTGAGTATGGGTATGGCACAGGCGATCTCAAGAAGGTGTTGAGCCGTGCTGCTGAACCGATGCTTGATTATGGTACTGATGAGGACACTTGGGGCCCGGACCCGCGGTCACGCCGGTATGACCTTGCTGAGAATCCGATTGATTATGCCCACAACCAGATGAAACTTGTCAAGGCTATCCGCGGGAGTTTGCTCGATGGATTTGTGAAGGATGGGGATTCTTGGTCGCGTGTGCGTCGTGGGTATTCGATTACCCTTGGGACCCAGATGCAGTCGCTTTCGATGATGAGCAACTGGGTTGGATCGGCGTATGTTTCGCGGACCAAGAAGGGTGATCCTGATGGGCAGGCGCCTATTCAGGTTGTGCCTGTTGAACGGCAGCGCGCAGCGATTGAGTTTGTGATTGATAACGCGTTTGAAGATGATGCGTATGGGATTACTCCTGAGCTGCTTGCCCACGCAAGTATTGATAAGTGGTGGGATAACTTTAGTGGGATTTTGGCTGATTCTGCGTTCCAGATTCATGATCGTGTTCTTGGGATGCAGGCTTCGGCGTTGACGATGCTTTTGAATCCTCAGACGGTTGCCCGTGTGTATGACTATGAGATGTTTGTGCCTGCTGATGAGGATGCGTTGACTGTTGCCGAGCTTATGGAGACGGTGACGGGTTCGGTGTGGTCTGAGCTTGATGAGGGGAGCAATGGCCGATATACGGTTCGCAAGCCGATGATTTCGTCTTTGCGTCGGAATCTTCAGCGGGAGCATTTGGATCGGCTCATTGATATGTCGATGAACAACGACGGGTTTAACTCGGCATCGATGATGGTTAAGACTTTGGCTTCGATGCACCTGCGCGAGCTCAAAGAGACGGCTGACGGTGTTGTTGAGAGCAGCGGCGGGATTGATGCGTACACCAAGGCTCACTTGCAGGAGGTTTCGGTGCGGATCGAGAAGGCTCTTGATGCTGATTACATTTACAATACCGAGGATATATCTTCTGGCGGGGTGCCTTGGTTCTTGTTTGGTCAGGATGGTCAATCTGAGCGTTGAATGAGTGATTGAGATGATTTTTTCGGGCGGCTTCGATTGCGAGGCCGCCCGTTTTTTGTTGTATATATCGACTCGAATGACTGAATGGACGATAGTTGGATAATGCGTGAACGGGCAAGAAAATCTAGAATCATTTCTTTGATTGCGTGGGGATGTGCGGCGGTGTGCTTGGGACTGTGTAGTTGCTGGGTTGTTGGGGATTGGGGGGGGTGG
>JAESRA010000110.1 GCA_016764895.1 Phycisphaerales bacterium
GCCCCCACCAGCCGCCCCAGCAAACCCACTAGCAAACCCACTAGCAAGACCAGCACTCAAACCCAACAACATTGTCCGTATATTCACGATCAACTCCAAATTCAAGAAAGGCCCACCCGTTGCAACGAGTGGGCCCTTGAATATACCAGATCTGCACCCTTACGGTTCAGATAATCACTCAGAATCGACGGGTTTCAAAGATTCTGGATCACGCTGAGGCAGAACCGTTGACTTACCATCAAAGAACTCCGCCATGGTCGCGATCCGATTGGCATCAGCCTCAGAATCCGCATTACCCGCTTTGACCCCTTCAATCGGCCCGACGACCATGATGATCGCCCGGTCAGGATGAAGATAGTTCAGCGCGGCCTCCTGCACATCCGAAGCCGTCACCGCACGAACCTTGTCCCGGTAAGTCTGCCAGTAATCGGCTGGGCGACCAGTCCGTTCGTCGTTCATAAACAACCCCATCATCGCGCCCTTGGATTCAAAGTTGCGAGGGAAGGTCTCAATGAGCGAGTTCTGGATGATCTCGATTTCTTCGGTCGTTGCTTCCTCGGTCTGAATCTTGTCGATCTCGCCGAATACCAGACGCGTCGCCAGAGCGGCCGTCGCGGTCTTGGTGAAAAAATATGACATGAAAATACCAGGATATTCAACTTTCGTCCGCATGATCGAACCCGCTGAATACGCCAGCCCTTCCTGAGTACGCACCGTATTGGTGATGCGAGAAGTAAAGCCCGATCCACCAAGAATCTGGTTCATAACCTCAACATCGACCGCATCAGGATTGTCACGCTTGATACCATGATGCCCAATCAACACCTGAACCTGCGGCTGATCCTTCTCATAATAATACACACCCGGCTCATAAGACTTAGACGGAACAGGAACATCAGGCGAAATCTCACCAATCTCCCAGTCACTCATCTGCTCATTGAGGAACGCGAGAATCTCGTCAGCATTCACATCGCCCGTCACAGCAATCATCAGATTCCCAGGATGGAAAATCTTCCCATGCAACGCCTTCATGTCGTCGATCGTGATCGATTCAACAGACTGACGCGTCGGCTGGCGTGCCTCAAAGAAATCCTCGCCCGACATCAAAAATCCCATCTCGCGGATCGCGATCTGGATACCAGCATCATTGCGAGACTCGAACGATTCAAGAACCTGACCACGCTGAACCTCAAACCGCTTCTCATCAAAGCGAGGGTTTCGGATCATATCCATGAACAAATCAAACCCCTCGTCGAGAGTAGTGGTCAGACAGTTGATCGATGCACCAGCGGTGCGGCCACCGATATTGGCCGAGACATTGGCCGCGAGAAAATCAAACTCCTCGTCGAGTTCCTCAGGCGACATCGAATCCGACCCGCCCGAACGCATCAAGCCCCCGGTCAAACCTCCAAGCCCCGCCTTCTCAGTCGGCACCATGTACTCGCCGCCCTTAAAGCTAAAACGAATAGTCACCAGCGGGAACTCGTGAGATTCTGCAATAAACACAGGCACCCCATTGGACAACTCGTGACGGTACTCCGATGCCATCGGCGGAGTGAAGTTGAGTTCAGAAAACTGAATCTCCGACGGGTGAGACGGGCGGTCAGCCGCCATCGTCATTGAGGTCGCCGATAGTGCCGCCGCGATCAGTGCTGTTGTGATTAATGGTCTCATTCGTCACCACCTTCCGAGGCATCCGCCCCATTGCTCTCGATCGCGTCGAGACGGATCTGCATTTCTTGTTTCATAAAGTCCATCAACTTCTTCATCGGTGGCGGAACCATCTCGGCCTGAGCTTCCATATCGGCCAGCCCCTGAGCCAACTCCTCAGCACTCAATGTATCCAACTGAGCAAGCTGGGGCTCGAGCTGCGACATAATCATCGCCGCCATCTCCGCAGGCAGAGACGCCTCGACATCTTCGATGGTAATCAAAACCACCTCGCCACCAGCCTTGCGGGTGTACAACGAAACCGCACGGGTATCGCTGGCAAAGTACGCATTGGCCACACGCATAATATCCTCAGCACTCACCGCCTGGATCGCCCGCGGATGCTCATTGAGATACTCATAGCTCCCATACGCCTCGGTGATCGCAAGCTGGAAGAACAACGAAGAATTGTCCTGCAACCCGCGGAAAGTATCAGCCGCGGCCTGGTTCTTAATCTTCTGAAGCTCACGCTCAGAAACCAACTCGCTCTTGAGCAAATCAATCTGCTCGAGCCATGCCAGTTCGATCTCTTCGAGCGAAGCATCACCCTTAGGCGTAGCTGTGAACGAGAACGAACCCGCATACAACTGTGCCCGATTCCCTGCCTGTGCAGAAGCGGCGATCTTCTGATCTTCAACCAGTGCCTTATAAAGCCTCCCCGTCCGGCCGTTGAGCAGATCGGAAATCACATCAAGCGTCGCTTCGTCCGGATGCCCAAATGGCACAGAACGATACCGCACCTCAACCTGGTCCTGACAATCACACTCACCAGTAAACCGGAGTTCACCCAGCAATGGAACCGCATAAGTCACCATCGGGCCGGGCGCTGCTCGCTTGTTCTCAATCGGACCAAAGTACGAATCAATCAACTGCTTCGCTTCAGCCACATCAAAGTCACCAACAATCACACCAGTAAGATTCGCCGGCTGGTAATAAGTCTCAAAGTACTCACGGATCTCATCTTCCGTATACGCCATCAGGTCGCTCATCCATCCAATCACAGGAAAGCTATAGGGCGAAGCAACCCAGAACATCGAATCAAACTGTTCATCGAGCATTCCAGTGGCCGTCGCTTCAAGCCGCTGGCGGCGCTCTTCAATAACCACAAACCGCTCGGCATCAAGCTCACGCAACGATGGATTATCCAAACGATCAGACTCCATCCAAGCCCAAAGCTCAAGCTTATTCGACGGAACATTGATATAGAACACCGTAAAATCATTACTCGTCCCGGCGTTCATGCCAGAGCCACCATTGCCGGTGTATATCTTATCAAACTCATTCTTGATCGTGATCTCGCCCTGCTCATCTTGCAGAGCAGTCATCTGGGCGCGAAGTTCGCGGAGTTCCTCGGTGTCATTGACCGGGTCCCACGGATTATCAATCTCGCCTCGGTAGAACCGCTTGTATTGCACATCGGTGGTGTACGCCCGCATCCGCTTCCGAATATCGGTAAGTTGATTCCGAAACTCCAGATCACCCGCAGCATCCGAGGTGCCGAGATTATCAGTCCCCTTGAAGAGCAGGTGCTCAAGAAAGTGGGAAACACCCGTAATCCCAGGGCGTTCGTTGACCGACCCAACCGGGCTAATCCAGCCCGCTGTAATAATATTGGGTTGCTCGTCGCGAGGCATGAGCAAAAACTTCATGCCGTTGTCGAGGGTGTATTCGATGGGCTCAACCTGTTGAGCGATTGCCATCGTTGATGTCGCAAGTATCACACTTGCAGTAAGTAATGTTGTCCGCATGTTTCCTCCTCGGAAAATAAGCGTGTCGTACAAGAGTCCACACAATCCAGAGCAATGCCCCAGGGATCAATGATACCGGCCAATCACCAAAACGATGCACTTTCAGCCCTGATTCTCAACCCCTCCCAAGTTCAGCAATCATGCACCGAACACTCCCCCCACCCACATCCTCAATCGTCGGAATCGGCACAGCCACAATCGTCCCCAAATCTTCCAAAACCCGCCGCTGCTGAACCGTAAATCCCCCCCACGCCCGCAAAGACATCGCAAACACCGCCCTCCCATCCCCATCCACCAACTCAAGAATATTGCCACAAAACAACCCCATCTGAGCCATGCTGATCTCAATGACCCGCCGATCGCCATTTCTCAAAGCCAAAAGCACCCGCTCCCGATCCTCAGCATCCACAATGCACGCGCTGCACACCACCGCCACCCGCTCCCCAACACTCAGCATCACATTCGTGTGATATATCCTCTCGCCATCCCTGTCCAACGCCTCAAACGCAACCGGCTCATACCCCGTCTCATCACACCACGCCTCAAAGGCCACCATCGTCGTCCGAGCCGACACACACCCAAACGCC
>JAESRA010000111.1 GCA_016764895.1 Phycisphaerales bacterium
ATGCCAAATGTTGTTGATGCTCGTAAAGCTAAAGGTAAAAATAAACGGCAAAAATTTGTTAAATCAGTTATTCATGCTGGTGTTGGTGGACTTGTTTTATCAGAACATAAAGGAAAGGAAATATTATGGCGTGTTAATTCATTAAATCGTGATAGTAATGGTAAATTCAAATTAACTGCATTATATTCATTTAAAAAAGGACGTAGTGTAAATGTTAAAGCAACTCATTTCATGAGAAAAGCATCATTAAATAGTGCTAAATTGCTGGATGATTTCTATATTGTTGAAGCAAAAAAACAAATTAAAAGATTGACAGGAAAATGAGTTGGATAGAAAGAATAGAAAATAATATTTCAATAACAACTGGTGATGGAAAAACATTTTCACCTGAATATTCAATTGGATCTAAATCTGTTGATTATAACATTGCTGAATTTGAATTTCCAAATATTGGTGGAACACTTGTAAAACGAAGCAAATACAAAGGCACTAAATATTCTTTGCAAGTTATTTTTCAAGGTGAAACAAATGTTGATGATGCGCGTGATTTTGAATTATCAGCACGTGATGAACGTCCATGGAAAATTTCACATCCAATGTATGATAATATTATTGTACAACCAACATCAATGAGTTTTGATAATACTGGTTTGAATATAACTAGAATTAATATTGAAATCATTGAAACAATAACTGATGATGCACCAAAAACATCACAGGACCCAAAAGATAAAACATCACAAGATATTTTAACGCAACAAGAAACTGCTGCAGGTTCATTTGTAAATGATGTTTCACCATCTGTTGGTGATCTAAATACATTGAGTGATAATACATCAACATCATATTCATTAGGTGCTGATATTGTATCTGATAATGTTCAGGCGAACGAATATTTCAATCTATTTAATAAAGCAAATTCAGCAATATTAAATGGAGCATCAGATGTTTCATTGATGATTACAGCAATTCAGGATGTTATAACATATCCATCAATTTTTAAAGTTGGTGTTTTAACTAGATTGAATTTGTTGAAAGATCAAATGTTAAAATTAAGTGAATCACTTGATAATTTAACAACTCCAAACAGTAAGAAGATTTATGAAAATAATGGTGGTGCATTGATTATGGCCATGGTAAATGCATCAATAAATCCATTTGATGATAATGACTATGGAAATAAAAAAGATGTGTTAAACGTTATTGATGTGATACTTGATTTTTATAATTTGTATTTGTCAAATTTGGATTCAATTCAAACTGAAAATGGTGGTGAAATTGATAGTTACATTCCAGATTTCCAAACATTAAACCAATTAACAAGTGTTGTTGGTTTTGCTGTTTCACAATTGTTTACAATTTCAATTGGTGCAAAGCAAGAAAGAATTATTTTGCTTGAAAATGATAGTAATATTATTGAGTTATCACATCGTTTTTATGGATTAAATATTGATGATAGTAAAATTGATGAATTCATGAGGAATAATAACATTGGAATTAGTGAACTTTTGCAAATTGAAAAAGGACGTGAAATAATTTATTATGTATAATGGAATTAAAAATTAATGATAGGTTTGAGAATAGAAAAATTAAATTTTTCAATAGGTTTTCATTGAATTTAGTATATAATTCAATTGGATCTGTATTTTCATTTGAATCTTATTTTGACCCAGATAATATTGAACATGTTGAATTATATGCACCATCACATTTTCATGAATGTACACTTGAACATAATGGTGAATTATTATTAACCGGAACAATTTTATCACAAGGATTTGGACAAAGTAATAAAAAACAACTTGTTGGTTTATCTGGTTATTCGCGTCCTGGAGTGCTCGAAGATTGTGAAATTCCAACATCAAGCTATCCATTACAATTTGATGGACTTTCATTAGCTCAAATTGCAAGGCGTTTATGTGCTCCATTTAAAATTGATGTTGTAATTGATGATTCAGTTTCATCTGACATGAATAAAACATTTGAAGTTTCAACAGCATCTGAATCACAAAATATTAAATCATATTTGGCTGATCTAGCAAAACAAAAAGATATTATTCTTTCTCATACTGAAAAAGGTGAATTGCTTTTCACAAAAGCAAATACAGATGGTGCTCCAATTTTAGAGTTTGATACAACAAAAGGTTCATTACCAGGTACAACATTTAGTTTTAATTTTGATGGACAAGGTATGCATTCACATATCACTTTGCAAAAACAAGCTAGTGGTGGAAATGCTGGTGAACAAACAATTAGAAATCCTTATGTTGTAGGTTCATTTTCATTTAGACCAACTGTAAAATCACAATCATCTGGTGATGATAATGATACAGGAAAGGCAGCACAAAGAGCTCTTGCAAATGAATTGAAAGGAATTAAACTATCAATTACAATGGATAGATGGGTGATTGATGATAAAATAATAAAACCAAATAATACAATTACAATCATTGCTCCTGAAATCTATATTCCTAGAAAGGAAACATTTTTTATTGAAAGTGTTAAATTATCTGGTGATGAATCAAAACAAACTGCAACATTGAATTGTGTTTTACCATCAGTTTATAATGGTGAAAAACCAGTGAATATTTTTAGAGGTATTAATTTACACCCATTACCAGATGCTTAATTTTGTAAAAATTTTATCAACTAGAATTGTAAGTAAGCAAAGATTAATTAAATTTTTGCGTTACGGAAAAAATGATGTTCAAGAATCTGTTGAATCATCACCATTTGGTATTGATTCAAACGCTCAAAAAGATATGTTGGCTATTTATGCGCCAACTGGAGAAAAAGGGAAAACAGTAATAATTGGATTTATAAACAAACAACAACTTGCTGATATTGGAGAAACAAGATTTTTTTCTGAAAAATCAGATGGAAGTTTATCAACTTATATATGGTTGAAAAATGATGAAACAATTGAAATTGGTGGTGATACTGATTTTATGGTTCGATATTCAGAATTAGAAAGTGCATTTAATGAATTACGTGATGATTTCAATAATCTTGTAACAAAATTCAATACACATGTACATCCATCACCAGCTGGTGGAAGTACAGGACCAACACCAACAGGTGGAACACCATCAACTGCAGATATTACTGGTGCAAAAATTAACGAAATAAAAACAATTTAATTTTAACTATATTTGTAGAATGGCAACTGAAACATATTTTTTCAAAATTGATTCAAACGGTAGGACACCGGTACAAATCAAAAATAAAATTGCACAGATTGATGCATTACTAGATTCATTATTTACTACAGCATTAACATCTGTTGGTAATGGTAACATTGTTCAGTATAAACTTGATACAGGTCAAACAAAAACAGATGTTACATATTCATCAACATCTTCTGTTACTGATGCAATTGAAAAATATGAAAATTTAAGGCAACGATATGTTAATATGTTATCTCCACGTGTTGTTAAAATGATGGATTCACGAAATTTTAGAAGAAGATGAAACAACCGAATTTAATTCAAAGACTTATTTCTGTATGGAAAGTTGATAAAGAAATCAATGTTGAAAAAAACAAACCTACAGCATCATTTGGAACTTATGGACGTGCATACGCTATTCCATACGATGGTGAAAAAAATGCTGGTGAAATAGGTCCTGCATTTGATTATATTTTAGATTTTGACATGTTAAGAATCCGTTCTTGGCAGTCTTATCTTGAAAGTGATATATCACAAACAATTCTGAATAAGTATGTGTTATGGATGATTGATGAGGGGTTAAAACTTCAATCATCACCAGCAAATAATGTTTTAGCTCAAAATGGAATAAATGTTGATACTGAAAAGTTCAATGAAATCACTGAATCAAGATTTTCAATCTGGGCTGGTTCTACAATGTCAGCATTTAATGGAATGACAAGTTTAAATGGAATTGCAAAAGAAGTTTATAAAAATTCAAAAATAGGTGGTGATTGTTTAGTTGTGTTAAGATTGATTGATGGAATTGTTAAAGTTCAATTAATTGATGGTGCTCATATTCAGACAGATTTCACAACTGGTAAACCTGAAAATGGAAATAAAATTGTTCAAGGAATTGAAATTGATAAAAATGGAAAACATGTTGCATTTTATGTTAAAACTGCAACATTAGAATATGAAAGAATAAGTGCATTTGGTGAACAATCTGGTTTAGTTATGGCATTTATGGTTTATGGAAGTAAATTTAGAGTTGATAATCATAGAGGTATGCCAATATTAGGAACATCACTAGAATCATTAGCTAAAATTGACAGATACAAGGAAGCAGCAGTTGGATCTGCTGAAGAACGTCAAAAAATACCATATTCAATTGAACATGATAATTTTTCTTCTGGTGAATCACCATTAGCAAGTCAAATTGCAAGTGCATTTGATGCTGGGCAATCGACAACAACAGATAATGCTGTTGATTCAAATGGTGAAATATTAGCAAATACAGTTGCAGTTTCAACTAATAAGCAAGTTTTTAATATGCCAATTGGTGCAAAATTGAAAGCATTGAATTCTCAAAATGAAATGTTTTTTGAAAGTTTTTACAGTACAATTGCAAATACAGTTTGTTCTGCAATTGGTATTCCACCAAATGTTGCATTTTCAATTTATAATGATTCATTTTCAGCATCAAGGACAGCCACAAAAGATTGGGAGCATACAATGACCGTTGAACGTAAAGATTTTAGTTTCCAATTTTATCAAAAAGTTTATTCATTTTGGTTGCATATTCAGATTTTACAAAATAAAATTCAAGCGCCTGGTTATTTAACTGCATTTTCAAATGGTGATATAATGACAATTGAAGCATGGAGAAAATCAAGATTTACTGGTGCAATGTTCCCACATATAGATCCATTAAAAGAAGTTAAAGCAGAACGTGAAAAATTAGGTGATACTGGAAAATCAATACCATTAACAACTGTTGAACGTGCAACTGAAATTTTAAATGGTGGTGATTCAAATTCAAATATGGAACAATATTCAACTGAATTGAAAAAAAGTAAGGATCTTAATATTATAATTGAACCAGATCCAATTGTTAATCCGGGTGGATAATTCGCATTCGCTCCGGGTAACTATCACGTATTTCACGCAATTTTGGTTTTAATAAATGTGCAAGGCTTATACCTTCATTCTTTGCAATGTTCTTTAAATCTTCTTTAATTTTAGGTGGAACAGCTGTAATTCTTATTTCATTATTTTTTCCCATGATTCAAAGATGCAAAAAAAATTCCATTTATAATGGAATATTATTAATTGATTTATTTTAACTTTCTAACTTAGCCAAATATGTTAAAGGAATTATTAGTATATGGTATTATTTTTGCTCAATCATCAATTGATTTTATAAAATCATTTGCTGAAGTGAATGATGATGATGAACTGGTTGCCAGAATAAACACTGATGGCGGTGATGTACTATATGGTTGGGGCATGATTGCAAAGTTCATTGAACATAAAGGACCAAAAACTGTTAAGGTTGATGGAAAGGCATATTCAATGGGTGCATATTTTTGTGCTTATGCTGATAACGTTGAGGCACTTGATGTTTCACAATTCATGATACACCGTGCTGGATATTCTGCATGGTTTGAAAATTCTGAATATTTTACAGATGAATTGAAAACAAATCTTGAAGAAGTTAATAAACAATTAAAGGCTGCATTGAAAAATAAAATTGATGTTGCAAAACTTGAATCATTAAAAGGAATTAAATTCAATGATATTTTTTCAATGGATGGAAGAATTGATGTTTTCTTAAATGCTAAAGAAGCCAAACAAATTGGATTAATTAATAAAATTACTAAAATTACACCAAAACGAATGAATGCAATTAATTCTGAAATGACCAGAATTGCTGCAACATTTACAGGTGTTGATAATATTGAGCCAACGGTGGCGACAATTGAAGATGAACAAGTTAAATTAAAAAACAAAACAATGACTGTTGAAGAATTCAAAGCTGCACATCCTGAGGCGTACAAAGCCATTCAAAAGGGAGCAGTGAAAAAAGAACAAGACCGTGTTAATGCATGGTTAAAATTTAATGATATTGATGCAAAAGCTGTTGCTGAAGGTATTGAAAGTGGTGATGATTTATCACAAACTGCAATGGCTGAGTTCAGTAAAAAAATGTTTTCTGCTCAAGCATTAGAAAAAATTGAAAAAGATGGTGCAGATCCTGTTGAAACTCCTGAAGGGAAATCAACACCACCAGCTAAAAAAACAGAATTAGAAATTTTTGAAGCAAAAGTCAACGTTGATTTAGGCTTAAACTCTGAAAACGATTAATCATGGAAAACGGAAGTGTAGAAACAACGGTTGGAACAAACAACCAACAAACAACGAATTTTGATAATTCGTTTATTTTCTTACGTGATAATAAGTATGAAGGCGGTTCAACAACCAATGATACTTATGATGCTATTACGTTACCGGCTGGAACATTAATGGGGCGTGTATCTGCTACAGGTGAATTAGTTCCTTTGGTTTCAACTGCAACTGATGGTTCTCAAATTCCTGTTGGAGTTTTGACACAATCAATTACAATTGAAGCAGGTGATACTGTATCAATCAATGTTTGTACTGGTGGTGAAGTTGCTGAAGAAAAAATAGTTCTTGATGCAGGTGATACACTTGATACTGTTATTGATGGCAGACAATTACGTGATAAAATTGCAGCTGATACAGTTGGAATTGTTCTCGTTACTGGTACAGAAATGACAGCATTCGATAATCAATAAATTTTACAAACAAAAAGTTTTAAAAACAAAAAAAAAGATGAAAAATATTTTCACATTATTAGTTTTTGGATTTGTAACAGCAATTGTTGCTACATTTTCAGGTTCCAGCATGACTGGTTCAGCTGTTGGACTCGCTTCAGCTTCATTTCTTATGCCATCATCAACTGGTATTGCTTATATGGCTATTCCAATTCAGGATGCAAGAAGTTTATTCACAAAAATGGTTGTTGCTGTTTATAAAGAACAGGTTTCAACAACTTCATTTCTTAGATCATTTTTTCCAACTAAGGAAACAATGTCAAAAGAAATTTCAATTGAAGTACAACGTGGATTTGAAAAGGTTGCAGTTGATGTTGAACGTGGAACGAATGGAAATAGAAATACATTCAGTAAATCAACTGAAAAATCATTTGTGCCACCATTTTATTGGGAATATTTAACAGCAAATGAACATAGATTATATGATGTTGCTATTGGTATGCGAGATTCAAATTCATTTAGTGAATTAGCATCACAAACAGCAATGGATCTGTTTGCTTTAAGACAGAAAATAGAACGTGCTTATGAATTACAATGTTCACAGGTATTTGATACTGGTATTGTTCAATTAAATGCTGGTGTTAATATTGATTTCAAACGTAAAGCTGCATCATTAGTTGATTTATCTGCTAATCCATGGACAACTGGAACGAATGACCCTTATAAGGACCTTGAAAACGGTGCTAAATTTATTCGCCAGGTTGGTAAATCACAAGGTGGTGTTTACAATGTAATTATGGGATCTAAAGCATTGAGTGCATTTTTAAGCAATACAATTGTTAAAGAACGTGCTGATATTAGAAATTTCAGTTTAGATTCAGTACGTGCTCCACAACGTAATTCTGTTGGTGGAACATTACATGGTGAAGTTACTGC
>JAESRA010000112.1 GCA_016764895.1 Phycisphaerales bacterium
CCCCCAAAAAAAAAGTAAAGCCCCCCCAAAGTAAAGAACCCGCGAACACACAACCACACATTCGCAGAGAATACACATGACCAATCACGACACAATCGCACACGAAGAACACGCCCATGGCCACCCCGTCGTAAGCTGGCAAATCCAGATCGGTGTCCTCGCAGCCCTCCTCTTCTTCACCTTCGCAACCGTCCTCTTCTACAACGCAGAAAACTGGATAGAAACCGCCTTCGAAATCCACCTCCCAAACTGGATCAACATCGTCGGCGCCATGACCATCGCCACCATCAAAGCAATCCTCGTCTGCATGTTCTTCATGGGTCTCCGCTACGACAAAGCCATCAACACCTTCGCCATGCTCTTCTGCCTCTTCTGCGTCGCCCTCTTCCTAGGCATCACCATGATCGATCTCGAAACCCGCGACCGCGTCTACACCTGGAAAGAAGGCGAAATCACCCTCGGTGGCACCGGAAAAGGCCTCGACACACCAGCCATAGACGCCCGTTTCGATTCCTCACCAGCACCAACAATCAACACCGCAGGCATGAGCATCGTCGACTTCCGACGCGAGCAAGCAATCGAGAAAAAAGGCTCCGAAAACGCCTACTGGAAATACTACTACGCCAAACACACAGACAAACGCCACACAGCAGACACCCAAAACTTCTACGCACAACTCGGATACGACAACAACATCGTTCTCCCAGACGCCAACGGCGCCGCACCACGCACCGGACTAACCCAAGGCCTCTTCAACGCCGTTGACCCAAACCAAGCACACACCACCAACACCACAGACAACGCCGGCCACTAAAAATCATGACTGCCTGGTGTTTGGTGCCGTGCTCTTGGTCTTCCAAGAGCACGATCTTCCACCCCCTCCCTATCTAACCAACCTACCATCCAATCATGGCCACAAACAAACCCAAAGCACGATCCCGCAAAGTCCTCTGGATCATCGCGGGTCTTTCTATTCTCACAGGCCTCTTCTCCTCATACGCACTCGCCCAACGCATCCACAACTTCAACGCAGAACGAGACGCCCCCCTCTACTCCTTCATCGACATCCAACTCGAATCCTTCGACATGTACGGCCACCCGTTCTCCATCGAAGAAATCACCCTCGACAACAACCCCTACCTCAAAATACTCTGGGCCGACCAAGAACTCATCATCCCCGTAGCCATCCCCCCACGCCACGAACTCCCAACACTCTTCGACCGCCAAGTTGACTGGCTATCCATGATGCTCCTGGCCGACCGCTCAGGAATGTCACTCAAAGAACTCGAATCCAAAATCATCTCAGGCCAAATCACCCCCCGCCTCATGATCGCCACAAGAACCCCCTTCGGCGCAGAGCCCACCAAAGAAAAACACTTCGATTCCATCGAACACAAAGAAGACTGGGCATGGGGAGAATCCCGCCGCGACCTCTGGCGATTCAACTTCTACGAAATGAACCAAGACGGCTCCATCACCACCCACCAGCCACTCCGCTTCCCAGAATCCGGCAAATCCCTTGAGCGCCGCCAAAACAACGCCAAACTCAAAGGCGAACCCATCCCACAACGAGACCCAGGCGAAATCGTCGAATACACCTGGCAATACGGCGCCGCCCTCAAAGTCTCTCCAAGAGCCCCCGCAATCACCTTCGAAAACCAAGCCCTCCGCGCCGCCGGCTGGACCCTCCCAACCGCCGCAGCAAGCATCCTCACCCTCATCGCCTCCGTCTTCTTCGCCATCGCCCCAGCCCGCGTCACCGAATAACTTAGAGCAATCACAATCAAAGCGTATTGCTGGGTGCCACTGCTTGACCGTCTTCGGCAAGCAGTGTCTGATCTTCCTCCTCCCCCGTCCTGACGGGGGAGGTGGCCGAGTCTTCGAGGTCGGAGGGGGTCTTTCTTTTCTTCTCATCTCCGTGTGCCACGCTTTGATCGCCCATTTGGGGGTGGCAAAGCATGTCCTCTCCCACATCAACCCAACTCTCAATGTGAAACAAACAACCAAAAAATAGACCAATAACGCCATGCAATGATGATTTGCCCTTGAGTGCCCAATCGTTCCATGCTAATCTTCATTCGGAACAGTACACATATTTGATCGAGAGTTTTCCCATGCAACTTATCCCCCGTCGTATCCACTGCACATCGCTGGCACTCCTCGCGACCGTGTGCGCATCATCTACCGCCCACGCCAACGCCCCAGTCATCCACGAAAACTACAAAGTCATACCTTCTGATGACTCAATTGGTGGTTATTTTGGCGTTTCTACCGCGATCCACAACGGGATCATCGCCGTCTCAGAGCCGAGCTTTACAATGAATCCGGAACTCCTAGGAGTTGTATACCTCTTTGATGCCGCGACAGGAAATCAGCTCAATATACTTGTCCCTGGTGCCAACAGCGACAAAGCGAGGTTCGCATGGGTCGTGGACATCGATGACAACTTTGTTGTGGCTGGCCCAGGGCTTTCAGGGGTTTCCTTGGGGATCGTCAATGTCTTCGATGTGGTTACGGGCTCACAGATCGCCACGCTCGAGTCGCCCTATCCCGGTTCAAAGAAGGATTACTTTGGAATCGCAATCTCAATTGACCAAGGCATCGTCGCCGTGAGTGCCAGTTGGGATGCTCAGATTGGGGAGGGTTTGGGGGCCGTGTATATCTACGACGCATCATCAGGTTCGCTCATCACAGAACTCCGTCCTGAAGAAGACCATCCAGACGAAGTCTTCGGCGTGTCAGTCGCTTTAAGCGATGGCATCGTCGCCGTGGGTGCAATAAAGCAAGACCCGATCACATTCTTTCTTGAAAGTTCCGTCTATATATTTGACGCTACCACCGGTGAACAACTCCACAAACTCACAGTTGACCAGGATGGAGGATACCTCGGTTGGGCGATGGCGATGGAGGGCACCACGCTCGTTGCTTCATCCCTATACGAACACAACGGGGAGTCCTTTGTAGATGCTGTCTATATCTTCGACATCCCGACCGGAGCCCAGATCGCAAGAATTGAACGAGCTGATCATGTGTATCATGATTATTTCGGAGAATCAGTCGATATCAGCAATGGAAAAATCATTGTCGGCGCTTCCGGAATTGATTTAGTCGGTGGGGGTTCGGGTTCCACATTTCTATACGACGCAGCCACAGGCGATCACCTCGCAACGCTCATCCCCGATCAAAGCATGGGATACGCCAGCATCGGAGGCGCAGTAGCCATAGAGAACGGCATCGTAGTGGGAACCGGCACATCCAATAACGGGAACGGGAATCACAACGGTACCGGATTTGTCTTCGACATCTCCTGCCCCGCAGACCTCAACAACGACAACACCCTCGACCTCGCAGACATCAACGAGTTCATTGCTGCATTCGCCGCCAACAACCCCACCGCCGACTTCACCAACGACGCCCAATACGACTTCTTCGACATCTCCACCTTCCTCACCGCCTTCACCACCGGATGCCCCTAACCCCCCAA
>JAESRA010000113.1 GCA_016764895.1 Phycisphaerales bacterium
ACCGGACAGACATCGCCCACGCCTCCGACGCCGACGGCGTGCATCTGGGTCAATCCGACCTGCCAATCCACGCCGCCCGCGCAATCCTCGGCAACACCAAAATCATCGGACGGACCTGCTCGACGATCGACCAACTCCATGAAGCGTTCGCCCAGGGCGCCGACTACTGCGGGCTCGGGCCGGTGTTTGCTTCGTCAACCAAATCCAAGCCGAATCTGGGCGGGATTGAGTTGCTCAAGCAGGCGATGAACGATCTTCAACTTTGCTCACAACCGATGCTCGCGATCTCCGGGATCACCCCAGACAACATCGACCAGATCGCGGCCTCCAGATTCCCAGGCGTTGCCGTCAGCAGCGCGGTGTGCAGCGCAAGTGACCCATATCAATCCTGTCAAGCGATTGTCGAGTCCATGGAGCAACTCGCCGAATCTCGGTAAAAAAGTCCTCCTACACTGCTTCCATGCCAGTACAGTTCAAATCAACGACGCTCGACAACGGGCTTACCATCCTCGCCGAGATCGACCCCAAGGCCCAGTCCGTCGGGGCCGGGTTCTTCGTCAAAACCGGCGCCCGCGACGAGGAAACTTCCCTCATGGGCGTCTCCCACTACCTCGAACACATGATGTTCAAAGGCACCGAAGAAATCACCGCCGAACAACTCAACCAGACCTTCGACGATCTGGGCGCGTCCAACAACGCCTACACCACCCGCGAATCCACCTGCTTCTACGCCCATGTCATCCCCGACAGCTCGCCCAAAGCCATCGAGATGCTCTCCAAAATGATGAGGCCGGCCCTCCGCCAAGACGACTTCGACACCGAAAAAAATGTCATCCAAGAAGAAATCGCAATGTACGCCGACAACCCCTTCTGGGTCCTCTACGAACAATGCGTCGCCAACCACTACAACACCCATGGCCTGGGACACCGCGTACTCGGAACCTCCGAATCCGTCGGCGCCATGCAACGCGACCAAATGATGGACTACTTCCAAAACCGCTACAGCGCCGACAACACCATCGTCGCCCTCGCCGGAAACCTGGACTTCGACACCACCGTCGATCAAATCCGCTCGCTCTGTGGCGACTGGAACACTTCGAAGCCCTCACGCAACACCTCGCGTCCAAAGACCGGCCACGAAGCATTCACCATGTCCAGCGACCGCGTCAACCGAGGCTACATCCTCGGCCTCAGCGATGCCCCGCCCCAGGGAAGCGACGACCGCTACGCCGCCACACTCATGACCCAAATCCTCGGCGGCGCAGACAACTCACGATTGCACTGGGCCTTGATCGAAACCGGAATCGCCGAAGAAGCGATGTCGGCCTACGACGGGCTCGATGGAACCGGAGACTACTTCCTGTACGCCTCAGGTGATCCAGAATCACTCGACCACATATGGGAAGTGATGCTCAAAGAAATCCGCGGGCTCAAAGATTCGATCACCGAAGACGATCTCGCCAAACTCCGCGCCAAAATGCTCACTTCGGTGACCCTCGCCGGCGAAAAACCCGCCGGGCGCATGCAGCGGCTCGGCCGCCTCTGGCTCGCCTGCGGCAAGTACCAAACGCTCGAAGAAGAGATCGAAAAAATCAACGCCGTCAGCGTCAAAGCAATCAAAGATTTGATTGATCAATACCCGCTGGATCAATGCACACTCGGAAAGATGATTCCAGCACCAAGCAAATAACTACGCGGCCTTTGGCACAAAAGTCCTGATCGCCGAGGTCGAACAAACCTGAGCCGCTTGAACCGCCTTGGTCGATGCCATGACGAGTTTTTCGGGGGACACAAACAATATCGCGGTGCCTTCATCGAGTGTTGCAAGCCCGATATAGACCTTGACCATTTTCTCAACCTCTGGAACATCAGGAATCCATCGGCCAAGGGCTTCGGCAAACTGTTTAGCAAATGCCGCCGCTGACCTGGACGCCGTCACACGATCCACATCGGGGAGCACGACACCGAAACTATGATCGCCGAGCCTACAGATCGCGCCACCCATCGGTTCGAAATACTTGATGAGTATCATCGAAGTTCCGATGATGATATCGTCGTGCGATTCTTGACCGATTGTTTTGTTGACCTCACCGAGCCCCGCGAGCGAGAGTTGGATCACTGTGATATCAACTTCACCGGGTTTGACTACGCTGTAGACCTGTCGAATGGCATGTTTAAAGCCTTCGCGATTGAGCACGCCGGTCATCGGATCAATTGCCTCAATACCTTCTGCTAATGACCCAACTTCATTGGCTGCAAATCCCTGAACCTCGCCATCACGAGCCATTGCAATCAATTTCCGGTCGGCACGGATCAGAATATCTTCCGGGCTTTCATTTTTTCCCACATCGACTTCCAGCACTTTGGCCATTTCCTTGGCCGCATTGCCTGTCTCGATAATGATCTCGTCTATTTCGGTCTCGTTCAAATCCAACCAAGTTTGACCGCGTGAATATGCTGTCCGCAAATCGTCTGTCGGAGAATCTGAACTCAATACTGCGTGGACTAGGTTTCCAAACGCGATGCACCGCGCGACCTTTGAATATTCGGATGGGCATGCCGTTGGGCGTTCATGGTAGTTAATCGGCACCGCGATTTCTGCTGGCAAGTTCCATCGTTCAGCGATCGACGCGCCAACCCCGGCATGCTGGAGTTCAAACTCGATCAACTCTGCGCGAGCAAGTTTAAAATGGTCGTTCCCGGCCCCCGCCACAATCAAGTTGTACTGCTCCCCCATTGCTCTGTACATGGCGATCATGCCGATGTCTTGGAGCAACCCTGCCAGGAAGCATTCATCGGTGACATCAACATAGCCCTTCATATCAGCAACGATTTTACCCGCGATGGCGGTATTGAGTCCGCGGTCCCAGTAACTCGAGTAATCGAAAGTGTCCCCGTCTTGACCTTCAAACGCTGACACAAGGGAGAACCCAAGCACCAATGATTTCACTGGCCCGAGTCCGAGCATGATGAGGGCTTTTTCAATCGACGAGCACCGCTTTCGGAGCCCGTAGAAACTTGAGTTTACTGTGCGAAGAACTTTGGCCGAGAGCGCCTGATCCATGGTGATCTGGCTGGCCAGTTCGGTCATTTTGACATCGGGATCAGAAGTCAGTTCGAGAACTTTGGCAGCCACCGCAGGAAGCGAGGGAAGGCTTGGGCAGTTCAGGATGTCCGTTAGGAGATCGGTGTCCATTGCGCGGTCGTTCTCTTTAGTTACTTCAAGCCTGATCCGTCAGGCCTCAGATGACAGCATCGACCCAATTAATCAAAGTCTTGACGGAATCAGGGGTTGGCAGAGACACTATTCCGAATTCGGGTTTTTTTACCTATATTCCATTGAGTAGCCAATGCATCGCAGGAATCTCGGACCCTGTCCGTTCCCGGATATAGGCACCCAGCAGCCGGGCTAATCGGAGGCTTTGCTCCTTTGATTGCTCCATAAACCGTTCAGCCGGGGGGCTCTGGCCAAGTGAGTTCATCATCTCGACCGTCTGGCCCCGGATTCGCCAAACCCCTTCGAGCATCATGCTCGATGAATCTTGCTGGCCGGCTTGGTGGCTGGCTTGAATAGTTATCGGGTCCTGTGTTATCCCACCCAACTGAGCTGAAAATCCATAGACATCGGCAGGAGTAAGCGGATCGCCAGTAAGCACATCGTGATCCACAATCGGCATCGCCCCGATCGCAACAAGAACAGTCCAAAGATACCACGCCAGCATCCCCATGAGTTTGGCATCCAAATCCTCACCCTCCTGAACTCCATGCTCATCGCAGAATATCAGGAGTTGAAGCAGTGAATCGTGGACCGCTGCATGTGGATCGTGGTCTTGGATGAGTCTGGGGATGAGATCCACCGCGAGCATCCCGGCGTTATACGCGATCAAACTCCGTCTAATCCCGAGCATTGGTCCGAGAA
This sequence comes from Phycisphaerales bacterium, assembly GCA_016764895.1. Taxonomy (GTDB): domain Bacteria; phylum Planctomycetota; class Phycisphaerae; order Phycisphaerales; family UBA1924; genus UBA1924. The sequence continues at coordinate 3,920 of JAESRA010000113.1, forward strand.
GATCCCACTGGGTAAGCAATGCCAGATCAGAGTTGGGCTTGACGATGGCCGTCATTTGCCCCAAGGTACAGAGTTCGAGTCCACCAGAGAAAGCCGAGCGATCTCGTTTGGAGCCCTTGGCCAAGACACGGATCATTCCATGATCGCGTGAAAGCAAAACAGCGGTCTGAGAGGTCTCAGACCAATCCCAGGTCCGTACACAGATCGCATGGTCTTCAATAAGGGTCATCAATATACACTAGGGAGACGCGGCCTGAGCATGAACACTCGCCAAACATAAAAACATTGAAAGATCGGAACAGATCGTGGTCATTTGCGTATTTCTCTTGTGTATCCACTGTGTTTGTGATATGGTTACGCTGACGGTCCGCTCGGACAGTCTATGTCGAACAGTCTTTGAATGAATACATCAAAAAAGGCCTTACAGCCCGAATCTGCCTGTTTAATCAGGAGGAGTCTCATAATGACGATCAATACGCGCTCACTACTCATCGCATCCTTGGCCATCACTTCAGGCTTGGCCGTCGCTGGTGAACACGGGGATGCTTTTTCCACATGCGGGACAGAAGCCAATGCCCAACCACGCCAACTCATTGGCGCCGGGATCATGCCGGCTGATGCTCTTGAGTATCGCCTGACCGACGAACAAATCCAAGCACTCAGCCAACCACAAAAAGACCTGCTACTCAAGTTTGAACAAATGGTCTATGAGGGCGACGCCGCCCCCCATGTGTGTCTCCACCCAGACACCAACCCAAAGGTCGCCGAAGCATTTGAACAGTTCCTCAGCGACCTCTGGTTTGCCGATACCAACCCAAACGCCTTCATCCTTTCAGCCCGCTGGACAAACACCGCAACCGACGGCTCAGGCATCTCGCTAGGCGACCCCGTCACCCTGACCTACTCATTCATCCCCGATGGCACAAATATCATCGGCGAAGGCCCCTCAAACCTACGCAGCTTCATGAATAGCCAGATCGGTGCCGGTACATGGGAAGCCCTATTCCAAACCGCCCTCGATGCTTGGGCCGATGTTTCAGGGCTCACCTACACGCATGAACCAAATGACGATGGACTCTCCATTGGCGGCTTTAGCTCCGCTCCTGGCCTACTCGGGACACGCGGAGATGTACGCATCGGGGGAAACTTCATCGATGGTAACAGCGGCATACTCGCATACAACTTCTTTCCCAACAACGGCGACATGGTCCTGGACACCGGCGATGTAGGCTTCTACGGAAACGGCTCAAACAGCTACATCCGACTCCGCAATGTAGTCACCCACGAAGCCGGTCACGGCATCGGACTCTCGCATATCGAATCCAATTCAGACAGATTCCTCATGGAACCATTCATCGACATCAGCTTTACAGGACCACAAATCGATGATATCCGCGGAGCCCAGCGCGGCTACGGCGACTTCGATGAAAACAACGACTCATTCGGCAGCGCAACCGACTTCAACGCAATCGTCGCCGGAGGCGGAGCACCATTCGTTGGTGGCGACATCAAGTCCCTCACACTCCGCTCGATGGACGACAACTCTGACATCGATTACTACGCTATCCAAACCGGCGAACCTGTCACACTGACCTTTATGCTCTCCCCAACCGGCGGTTCATACCAGAACACCGCTCAGGGCGGCGGCGGTGGCGGCTCGTTCATCAACGCCTCAGCCGTAGCAAACCTGAACTTCTCGATCGCGGATTCTACTTCCGCAATCTTGCTCACAGTTGACGCCACCGGCGATGGCCAAGACGAATCTGGAATCATTGATCTGCCAGTACCTGGGCAATACTTCATCATCATCGATGGCGACAACACCAACGCTACGCAAACCTATAGCATGCTCACCTTCTTTGCAACCCTTGATGTCCCAACATGTGCCGCCGATATGAACGGCGATGGCGTACTCGACTTCTTTGATATCTCAGCATTCCTCACAGCTTTCAGCAACCAAGACCCTGCCGCCGATTTCTCCGATGACGGCGCATTCGACTTCTTCGATATCTCGGCATTCCTCACCGCCTTCGGTGCTGGCTGCCCGTAATCTTGAACTGATCGAAAAAATCAATCTCACCCCACGGGGCCCTCATCTGAGGGCCCCGTTTTTTGTAGGTCTCACCGCCTCCCAATGCCTACCGTCCACCATGTATTTCACACTCATCGACCGAGTCCTCGAACGCTCAGATACCACACTGGTGGCCATCAAGCATGTCAGCAGCGCCGAGGAATATCTCCAGGACCACTTCCCAAGTTTCCCAGTTCTGCCGGGTGTCATGATGCTCGAAGCCATGACCCAGGCCGCCCGCTCGCTCCTCGATCCAGACAACCAAGCCCCCCGGCCTTGGGTCCTCTGCCAAGCCAAAGCACTCAAATACGGCGCCTTCGTCCGCCCCGGCGCCACCATCTACATCACCGTCAACCTCCACAAACACAACGACGACGGCTCAATCGACTTCAAAGGCGATGTCCGCCTCATGGAACCCGGCGACCAAATCACCAACGACGATCTGACAGCCCTCCCCGTCGCCTGCTCAGGACGCATCACCCTCAGGCCCACTACAGTTGGTATCACCGCATGAGCATGATCTGCGTCCCCATCATGGTCGAGGAACCCGGCAACGCCCTCCTCGATGCCACCCTCGCCCAAGCCAAAGGTGCGGATTTGGTTGAGTTCCGCGTCGATCTCCTCTTTGAAGACCGCGACGATGAAGCGCTCCAAATCCGCATCGCTCGTGTGCTGGATCTGGTCAAAGAATCTCCACTGCCTTGCATCGTCACCTGCAGGCCCCACTGGGAAGGCGGCGACTACCACGGCGACGACGACCAACGCATCGCCCTCTACCAAGCCCTCGGCACCAGCGATCACCCACCGGCCTACATTGATGTCGAACTCACCACCTATACACGCTCAAAGAACATCCGCCAAAAAATCAACCTCGCCGTCGATCACCCAAAACAAAAACGACCAGTCACCACTCGCTTGATCCTGTCGTCGCATGATTTCGAAGGGCGGCCAAGCGACCTGACCCGCAAGATCCTCGCGATGAACGACGAGCCCGCGTGCAGCGTCGTCAAAATCGCCTACCGCGCCCGGTCAATACGCGACAATCTCGAAATCTTCGAAATCCTGCGTGATCGCCAGAAGCCGATGATCGCCCTGTGCATGGGTGAGTTCGGGCTCATGAGCCGAGTGCTGGCCCCCAAGTTCGGCGGCCTGCTGACCTTCGCGAGTTTGCGCGACGAAGCCATGACCGCCCCGGGTCAACCGACGATTGATGAGTTGCTCGGCCTCTACCGATTCCGCTCCATCAAAGCAACCACCAAAATCTACGGCATCATCGGCTGGCCAGTCACCCAATCCATGTCCCCACTGGTACACAACGCGGGGTTCGAGAAGATCGAATGGGACGGGGTGTATCTGCCGATGCCGATTGCGGCAGATCCGAATGATCCAGAAGGATCGGACGCGAGCTTCAAAGGCACCATTAGCGAGCTACTTAATTCTAACACGCTCTATTTCTCAGGTGCGAGCGTCACTATTCCGCACAAAGAACGAACTCTAAATATCGCTGGGCTTGATGAGTTGGATCAGCCACAATCACAAAGTGTTCTGCGGATTGGTGCGGCAAACACCATCAAGCAAGATTGGATTGAAACCGACGAAGCTGGCATTCGACACTTTGGAACATCCATCAGCAACTCTGACGGACTGGCTATTGAGCAACTCATGGAGAAAACGATCGGCAATCTAACCGGAACCAAGACAGTAATCTTCGGCACTGGCGGTGCTGCTAAAGCAGCAGTTTCTGTTTTATTGCGTGCCGGCACCGATGTTTGGATTTCGAGCCGGTCATCCAAGAAAACTGAAGTGCTGATTTCTTCACTCTCCCACAATGATTATCTTGGAACTGCTCGCGCACTGTCAACCGGCGATCTTAAATCTATCATCGCCGACGCCTACATCAACTGCACCCCCGTCGGCATGACCGGCGGCCCGGACCCCGATGGCCTCTCCATCCCCATCGACGACATGCCCCCGCTCCCCCCCGAAACCGTCTTCTTCGATACCGTCTACAATCCCATCGAAACCCCCATGCTCAAAGCCGCCAAAGAGCGTGGCTACCGCACCATCGACGGCGTGCAAATGTTCGTCAAACAAGCCGAGGCCCAGTTTGAACTCTGGACCCAACAATCCGCACCCCCCGGCCTCTTCGACCAACTCGTCCGCAAAAAACTTGCAAGTGAACAACCCTCCGATTCTGGACCGACAAAGCATCAATAACCCAGGAATAACCACACCCTTTGGCGTGTTGTTCGTGTATCTTTGAACAGGAGAACCCATGACACGCACCAGCACAATCATCCCGATCGCGGCCATCGCTTTTCTGGGAACCGCAATGACTCTTCTTGCCAACGCGACCTGGGCCAATGCACAAAATCCGACCGAGAACACCACCATGACCCAGACCACCGATCAATATTCACAATCAGGCCACAACATCACACGCCTGAGCAACAAACAAATCCAAACCCTCGCCAAAGACCTCACCGAAGAAGAACGCAAAATCATCCTCAACGACGGCACCGAAGCACCCTTCTGTGGCAACCTCCTCGACAACAAACTCGATGGCACCTACCACTGCCGGCTCTGCAAACTCCCACTCTTCGGCAGCAACTCCAAATTCAAATCCGGCACCGGCTGGCCAAGCTTCTTCACGCCAGTAGACCCCGACCATGTCCTCACCGAATCCGACAACACGATGGGCATGACCCGCGAAGAAATCACCTGCACCCGCTGCGGCGGACACCTGGGCCATGTCTTCCCCGATGGCCCAAAACCAACCGGACTCCGCTTCTGCGTCAACTCCGCATCACTCGAGTTCTTTGAAGATGGAGACACCCTACCCAAGGCCGCACTTCCTTCAAAAACCCAAATCGCCTACTTCGCCGGCGGATGCTTCTGGGGCATCGAAGACCGATACGCCAAACTCGATGGCGTGCTCAATGTCATCTCCGGCTACCAAGGCGGTGACGACTCCAAAACAACCTACAAAGAAGTCCTCAAAGGAACCACAGGCCACGCCGAATCCGTCAAAGTCGTCTTCGACCCATCCATCATCACCTACAACGAACTCCTCTCATGGTTCTTCCGCATCCACGACCCAACCCAAGGCAACCGCCAAGGCCCAGACATCGGCACCCAATACCGCTCGGCAATCTACACCACCTCCGACGAGCAGTTCAACCAAGCCCAGGCCTTCATCGAAGCTCAACAAAAAGAAGGCCGATGGTCCAAACGAAAAATCACCACCGAACTTCGATCCGAATCAAACGCCAAGTTCTACTAAGCCGAAGAGTACCACCAAGACTACTACGCCCGCACCGGCGGATCATGTGCAGCACCAATCTATCCTGAAGATTGATCAGCAATACCCCAACGACCGCTCGATCGCCCCGACCAAGGTGTGCAACGCAAGCATATGAAGTTCCTGAATACGGTCCGCAGTCTCACCAGGCACAACAAACTCCGCATCACCCTTGCCGGCAAGCTCCCCGCCATCTTTGCCCAAGAACAACGCAATGTGCAACCCCTTCCCCTTGGCAACATCCACAGCCCGAATAACATTCTCCGAGTTCCCCGAAGTCGACATCGCAATCAACACATCACCCTCGTTGCCAAGCCCTTCGATCCACCGGCTGAAAATTTGCTCGAACCCATAGTCATTGGCCGT
>JAESRA010000114.1 GCA_016764895.1 Phycisphaerales bacterium
CCCACTCCTCGACGCACGCCCGATCGACGGGCACAAGGGTACCTTCGGAACCGTCGGCGTCATCGGAGGCTCGGCCGGTAATCCCGGAGGGCCAAACGAACTACAGCCGCGGATGATCGGAGCCCCCGCCTTGGTTGCGATGGGTGCCAACGCCGCCGGGTGCGGGCTCGTGAAGATCGGAGCCCCCGAGCCGATCCTGAGCGCCATCCTCACTCTGGCTCCAATGGCGACCGGATTCCCGATCGGAATCACACCCAACAACCAACTCATCGAGGCCGACGCCCTATCAGTACTGGATCGACTTGCTTCCGAATCCGACACCATCGTCATCGGCCCCGGACTCGGCATCGGAAAGGCCATCGAACAATTGGTTCTCAGCGCGGTGTCCATGCAAGAACCCCGCCGCTGCCGGTCGTTGATCGTCGATGCCGATGCAATCAACGCGTTGTGCAATACCGATAACTTTGTGGATCAGTTTCAGGTCCCCGCCGTCGTGACTCCGCACCCAGGAGAGGCGCAACGATTGCTCGATGCTCTCGGTCTTGATGGAACGCCCGCCGGCCCCCCAGAACAGCGAGCTATCGTGTGTAATACCCTTGCAGACGCACTCGGATGTATCGTTGTTCTCAAAGGCATGGGAACAGTGGTTTCTGATGGGCAGCGATGCTGGACATGCTCGCATGGACACCCGTGCCTGGCAACCGGTGGTACGGGCGATATTCTTGCCGGGATGATCGGGTCACTGGCGGCTCAATGCGTTGATAATCCAAATGTGGACCTTTTTATCAGCACCTGCATCGCAGTGGACGCCCACGCAAAAAGTGGTGAACGGTGGGCCGCGAAAATGGGTGCAAGTTCCGGGCTCAACCCACAGATCCTTGGTAGCCTCATCCCCGCAGAAATTCAGCAAAACCGCCGTTCAACTTGAGAATAGTTCTATTCCTCTATTGAAACAGGTTTACTCGCTGGTTTCCTATTTGTGGATACAGAACTCTGATAATCTAACATTTTATAGATCAGCACAATTTGCCTCGATCATCTTCATCAAATAGACGATTCAGTCTACACGGATACAACCTTGTGGAAAGGATACCAGTCCAAATGGCATCGTTGAAGAATCACAAACTCAACCCGACGACCGCTCAAGGTTCTATGGCAACACATGGATCAATGCCGATCATCAATACCGCTGGGATATTTGAGCGTGCAGCCTCGAATCTACGATTCCGGTTCGTGATTGCAATGGCAGTCTTGCTCACGGTAAGTCTTTACTCGCAAATTACAACAAGCAGAAATCTGGGCTATTCCGCAGAATATGATGATGTCCTCAACACCACCGGCCGGCAACGAATGCTTGTCCAACTGATTTCAAAAGAAGCATACCGAATCCAGAATCTTCTGGCCGGCCGTCAGTGGGACCAAATCAGTGAACCTATTCATAACATGGGCCAAGCCCATGACGAGCTCCGAATGGGACACGCTACAATAACTGACTATCTCCAAAACAATCCTCACCGATTCAACTACAACCACGATCTCTCTGTGCAAATCCGAGAATTCGAACCCCTTCTCGATTCGTACCTGATCGCTGCTCAAAGAGTGTGCAAACTCGACCAGAATAGTTATGAAGCCGATCTCGCATCGAAAATTCAATCGATTGTTAAGTCTGAGCCTTCAATCTCGCTCAAACTCGATCTGTTCATGACAAACCTCACGCAGAGTTCTGTAGACCAAAACATTCAAACCGCATTCGCCGGATGGCGGATGCTTGGATTCGTGGGATTAGCTGGACTAGGCACCCTATTCTTGGTCGTTATTCCTGGCTTCCGAGCACACCGAAACGCACTGAATCAAACACGAATCTTTGCAGAAAGAGCGGCAAGCTCGGAGCAACTCCTCGCTATCCAGCAACGAGCCACCGAACTGGCTGCGATTGTTCTCAATACTGATCTTGATGGCACGATCACCAAGGTCAACGACAGAATGTGCGAGTTCACAGGGTACACGCGCAAAGAGTTGATCGGCGCAAATCCCAGGCTCATGAGCTCCGGACATCACCCGCCTGAGTTCTTCAAAGAAATGTACGCAACGATCCAAAGTGGACAAATCTGGCGAGGAGAAATATGCGATCGCAGAAAGAATGGCACCCTCTTCTGGGCCGACACGACCATTGTCCCGATGCTCGATCCAGATGGAAAGATATTCCAATATTATTCACTCCGAATCGATGTCACTCGCCAGAAAGAAGCCGAGCACGAACTCAACACGATCCTGGATGCACTCCCATCAATTGTGCTGTACAAAGACGAGAAAGACACCATTTTGCGTCTCAACAAAGCGGCCTCCGAAACCATCGGACTTGACCCAAAGCACATTATTCAACACAAGTCCAGCGAGTTCTTCACCGGAACGGATCGAATATCTTCGTACGCCGACGACCTTGAGATTCTCGTCAGTGGCATCCCTGAAATGGGTGTTGTTGATACTTATATGAACTCAGCGGGCCAGCACAGAACCATGCGGATCGACAAGATTCCCATGATCGATATCGGCGGGTACTACAGCCGTCTAGTCACCATCGCAACCGATATCACCGAGGTCGTGGAGATAGAACAACGCTCGTCGCTGACCATCGAAGCCACGAACGCTGGAATCTGGGATTGGGACATCAGCAAGTACACAATGATCGTCAACGAACAGTACCTCAAAATGCTTGGCGATGAATCCACCCAAAGCCCAATCAGTACAAGCTACTACCACGACCGTTTGCACCCCGATGACCGTGATCGAATCTTGAATCAAATCCAAAACTCACAGTTCTCGCCCGAGGACCCGTACCACGCCGAGTTTCGGCTACGCCACAACGACGGGTCGTACAGGTGGATCCAGTCCATCGGCAAAATCACCAAAGTGAAGGCCAATGGAACCATCAAACGAATGATCGGCCAACACCTCGACATCGACTCATCAAAACGGCTCGAACTCGCCATCCGATCAGCACTCGAACTCAGCGCCAAAGATTCAGAAAAAGAAACGCTCGAAGACCTATCCAGGGCACTCGGATCGGCCACGCGGGCATCAATGGTGTGTATCACGAGGCTCTTTGAAAAAGACGGGCAACAATGGGCACGCCTCGTCGCGGGAACCAATAACGGCGAGCCGATCGAAACTTTCGAATACAAACTCGCAGAAACACCCTGCGAGCGGACCCTCCAACTCGGCTACTGCCATTTCCCAGACCATATAGCACTCGAATTCCCAGACAACAAAACCTCCCACCAACAGAATATGAGAGGCTATATCGGAACATCACTTTCAAACAATAAAGGCGAAGTCATTGGATTGATGGCCATCATGGACCCTGAGCCGCTCAATCCACCTTTCAATCCACGAACAGCCCTCAATCTCTTTGGCGCCCGCGCACTGGTAGAACTTGAACACAGCGATATCGAAGACGAACTCAGAAAAGCCGCCGTGCTCGCCGAGGAACTTAGCCAATCCAAGAGTGATTTCCTCGCCAACATGAGCCATGAGATTCGTACTCCAATGACCGCAATCCTCGGCTTTGCGGATATCCTCGAAGAAGACGGCGATACCAAACTCACCCCCGATCGGCGACTCGAAGCCATCAAAACAATCCAGAACAACGGCCACCACCTGCTGACGATCATCAACGACATCCTTGATATCTCCAAAATCGAAGCCGGAAAAATAGAACTCGAACTCCTCAAAACCGAACCACTCCAAATCCTCCAGCAAGTCGCATCGCTGATGAAAGAACGCGCACAAGGAAAGGGGCTTGAACTCAACATCCAACTCGATACGCATATCCCCTGTTTCATAACGACAGACCCCACCCGTCTGCGCCAGATTTTACTCAACCTCATAGGGAACGCCATCAAGTTCACAGACACCGGAGCAATCACCGTCCACTGCTCACTGACAGACGATCAGCCCCCCTTGATCAGCTTCGAAATCGAAGATACCGGGATCGGAATGACCCCAGAACAGTACAGCAATATCTTCGAAGCATTCACCCAAGCAGATTCCTCGACCTCACGAAAATACGGCGGCACAGGGCTCGGACTCAATATCTCCGCATCCCTGGCCCGAATGCTCGGCGGAACCATCCGCGTCAACTCCCAAGTCGGTAAAGGCTCGCAGTTCTTGGTCACCATTGATCCGGGCGACATCTCAGAAACCAAACTCGTAGGCAACAATGAATACAAAGAATCTGCGCATACAGCGGCCCCAGAAAAATCCCATACCCCAACAACACGGCCACTGAAAAACAGACGAATCCTGCTCGTCGAAGATGGCCCAGACAACCAGAAACTGATCAGCTTTCATCTCCGAAAAGCCGGTGCAGATGTGGACTTTGCTGAAAATGGGCAGGTTGCTGTTGACTTACTGTCGGCCCCAGATTCCCCCAACTATGACCTCGTCCTTATGGATATGCAAATGCCCGTCCTCGATGGCTACCGAGCTACGACCGCACTCCGCAAGAACGGGTACACCACGCCCATCATCGCGCTGACGGCACACGCAATGGAAGGCGACCGAAAGAAATGCCTCAATGCCGGATGCACCGCCTATCAAACCAAACCGATCAACAAAATAGCTTTAATCAAAGAGTGTGTCGAACAGATTATGACTGCACAGCAAAGCAACCTTTCCAAACAGAACGCAGCCTAACGCTTCTCTCTTACTTTCAACAAATGAAATAGCTGGCTGATTTTATTCCAACACGATTTACGGCTTGTTTGGATCGTCTGGCATATTCAATAATCGTCCCACCCGATCAGATGCCGACGGATGAGTTCTATAATGGCGTTCAATCATCGCCTCAATCGGGTTCTCAGATTCTTGCTGACTCTGCCCGCCGTGAGCATTCTCAAGTTCCAATAAAACCCCCACAAAGCTAATACGATCCATTCGAGAATTCCCAAAATGGTACTGCGTTCTGAATGCATACTCGTCAGATTCAAACTCCTGATCTTCTGAGTATCCCAGCCCAACGAATTGACTCATATCTGTAAGCAAGGAGGAAAGCACATTGTGCGCTTAAACCCAAATCTTGACCCATGCACAGCGTGAGACTTTGTGCGACAATTTGATCTTTGCTTGGAAGATCAGTTCATGAAGAAATCAAGATTTACAGAGCAGCAGATTGCGTTCGCGTTGAGGCAAGCCGAGGGCGGTGCCCCGGTTCGTGAGGTTTGTAGGAAAATGGGAGTGAGCGAGCAGACTTTCTACCGGTGGAAGAAGAAGTTCGCCGGGATGGGTGTCGCCGAGGTACGGCGGCTCAAACAGCTTGAAGATGAAAATCGAAGACTCAAGCAGCTTGTTGCAGACCTGAACCTTGATCGACAAATTCTTCAGGATGCACTCAAGGGAAAACCCCGCTTTATAACTTGTGGCCTGAGCGTTGTGCATGCCGAGTGATTGCTGCACCACGAGCAACGCTTCGCTACCAAAGCGTTGCAGACGATCAGGCCCCACTTCGAAATCGGATGAAGGGGATTGCAGGTGTGCATGTCACACTCTGTACAGTTGGGGGATATCAACGGATCTGGCTCAAGCTCAGGCGTGAAGGTTGGCTGGTGAATCGCAAGTGTGTATATCGGCTTTACAAAGAAGAAGGGCTCTGCGTGGGCAGACACAAGCCGCGTCGGCACAAGAGCTCTGTGACGCGCCCTGAGCTGACGAAGACGACTTACGCCAACGAGAGCTGGTCGATGGATTTCATGGCCGACCAGCTCTTCGATGGTCGCCGATTCCGGCTTTTGACGATAGTCGATGACTTTACACGCGAGAGTCTTGCAATCGAAGTTGGCCAACGGCTCAATGGCGATGATGTGGCTCGTGTTTTAGACCGGATCAAAGGCACTCGTGGTGTGTTGCCAAGGAAGATCCGTGTCGACAACGGCACAGAGTTTACGAGCAAGAAATTAGATCAATGGGCGTATCTCGACGGCGTTCGGTTAGCCTTTGGCAGGCTTGGAAAGCCTACGGATAACGGACTTATCGAAGCATTTAATGGTCGATGCCGAGCGGAGTGTTTGAACGAAAACTGGTTCCTGAGTTTGGCTGATGCCAAGGAGAAAGTCCGAGCATGGCGACTGCACTACAATACTGACCGACCCCACAGCGCCTTGGGCAATCTGGCCCCCGAGGAGTTCGCTGCTTTATCTGGC
>JAESRA010000115.1 GCA_016764895.1 Phycisphaerales bacterium
CCCCCAAAAGCCACTCCCCCAACAGCACCCAATAAACAGCTTGCAAATCCAAAAAATCGAGTTCTGATCATCACTTCTCTCCATGCAGCCACCATGAAACACACATCATAGATCCATTGATCAACGCTTTCTGCCCCCAATTGCCCCCCAGCACCCAAATCCCCTCTACTATACCGCCGCGCGATCGAACCATCTTCGCCCGCGTGCGAATACAACAGGCCCGCGATCGTTGCGGGCCAATCTCGATCTTTCACTCATCTTTGGCGGGTTCACCCCCATCACCCCCAACAGGAGAGTCATTATGGCAGCTCGCACCGGAGCAAGCGTCGGCGTCGCCGTCACCATCACAATCCTTGGCGCATTTGCGCTCGGATTCTTCGTCACCACCATGGTCTTCTATGGCCAAGCCCAACGCGCAAACGGCGACCTCGCCGCCGCAAACGACAACTACAAACAGTTCGTCTCCCCAGAACAACGCGAACACGCAGTCATCAGAGCAATCCTCGAAGAAGCACGCTCCGACGGCAACAAAACAGTCGTCGAGTACCTCGCCGGAAACCGCTCAGAACTCCTCTCCTCAATCACCGGAGACGCCTCAACCTCCATGACCCAGTACCGAGACCAACTCAACCTCCTCCCAGACATCTCAGAAGGTTCACTCCTGGACCTCGTAGACAAAAAGAACAAAGACATCGCCTCCCTCACCACCCGCCTCGATGAGTCCGATTCACAACGCCGCGCCGCTCAAGAAGCCGCCGAGTTCGAAGCAAACCGCGTCGCCACCATCGAAGCAGAGTTCAACGACACCGCCGCCGATATGGAAGCCCGTCTCACAGAATACTCAGACCGCGTCATCTACCTCGAAGAAACCCTCGCCCAAATCGAAGGCCGCTACACAGACCGTATCGACGAAACAATCGCCGATGCAACCGAATCCATCGACACCATCCAAACAAGTCTCGACGATGCCAGCCGCGATAACAACCTCCTCCGCGACCTCGTCGCACGACTCCGAGGCCAAGGGAAATCCACCCGCCTCCAACCACTCAACGAAGCAGAACTCGTCGACGGCCGCATCGACCAAGTCATCGCTTCAGACTCCGAAGTACTCCTCTCAATAGGACGCAATCAAAAAGCAGTCCTCGGCATGACCTTCGCAGTCTACGACAACGCCACCGAAATCCGCGTTAACAAAAATACCGGCACATACCCAGCAGGAAAAGCAGTCATCGAAATCATCGAAGTCGAAAACGACTTCTCAAGAGCACGCATCATCTCCTCCTCCCAAGGTAACCCAATCATCCGAGGAAATGTCATCGCAAACGCCGTCTACGACCCAACAAAAACATACAAATTCGTCATCGACGGACTCTTCGATATTGATGGCGACGGCATCGCCACCAGATACGAAACAGGCGAACTCGAAGCACTCATCCAACAGTGGGGCGGAAAACTCGAAAATCAAATCGTTGGTGACATCGACTTCGTAGTCCTTGGAGAAAAACCAATCCTCCCGCCACCCCCAGGCCCAGGCGCACCAATCGCAACCATGCAAGAATATGTACGCCTCCAACGAGAAATACAACGCTACGACGGCCTCCTCGTCCGCGCAGAAGATGCCTCGATCCCCCTCCTCAACGCCAACCGTCTCCAAACACTCATCGGCGACTTCCCAAACTAATCCCCGATCCCTCCCATAGGTATTAAAGGAACAGATCGAGGACGACATGGCCCGCGACCCAAGGGGTACCCTAACCCCTGTACAAAAATACATCACCCAGCCCGCAGCCTACGCCGCACTACGCACGGCCCTCATCCCCGCGCACATCTTCCCCCTCCCCTCAGTCCTCCGCGCCGCCAAAATCCTAGGACGCACCTTCGGCAACGCACGATTCAACACCAAACGAGTCAACCAAGCCGTAGAACGCCTAAAAGTCGCCTTCCCAGAAATGGACCCATCCCAGCGACGCGATCTCGTCATGCAGGCCTACGAACACATCGCCATGCTCGGAGTAGAACTCGCCGTCACCCCAAGACTCCTCTCAGAAGACGCATGGACAGACTATGTCGAACTCGGCAGCCTCAAAACCGCCATGCGACCACTCCTCAACGACCGCCCAACCCTCCTCCTCACCGGACACTGCGGAAACTGGGAAATCATCGGCTACACCATGGCACTTCTCGGCTTCAACATGCACGCCATCTACCGACCCCTAGACCTCCGCCCCGCAGACGACTGGGTACGACAAACCCGCTCCCGCAGAGGCCTAGACCTCCTCGATAAATTCGGAGCCATGCGATCCATGCCCGCACTCATGGCCCAAGGCGAATCCGTCGCCTTCGTCGCAGACCAAAACGCCGGCGACCGAGGCCTCCAAGTACCATACTTCGGACGACTCGCCTCAAGCTACAAATCCATCGGCCTCACCGCACTCCAATACAACACCAACATCATCATCGGACAAGCACGCCGCCTCCCAACCACCCCAGGCTCAAACCAGTCCATGCGCTACCGAATAGAAGTCGTTGACCAATTTACAAGCGAAGACTGGAACAACCAGCCAGACCCCCTTTTCTACATCACAGCCCGCTACCGCCGCTCTTTAGAACAAATGATCCGAAAAAGCCCGGAACAGTACCTCTGGATGCACCGAATCTGGAAGAGCCGCCCAAGACATGAACGACTCAACAAACCATTCCCAGAAAACCTCAAAAACAAACTCGCCGCCCTCCCCTGGATGACCGACCAAGAACTCGCCAAACTCATCGACCGCAGCGACCGCGACCGAGCCTACATGAAAAAACACAACATCACCCATTTCAAGTAATATAAATCATGACCCAGAGGGACCCGCAATGGACGATCAAGCCAATCAAAATCAAGCCAACCCAGATCAAGCCAACCCAAATCAAGACAGCTTCGACCAAGGCCGCCTCGCCGATGTACGAGTCCTCATCGTCGACGACGAACGCGACATCCTCGAAGCATTCGACGCAGCATTCCAATCAGAAGACGCCATGACCTTAACAGCCGCCGACGGCGACGAAGCCGTCCGCATCTGCGCAGACGACCCACCAGACATCGTCATCCTCGACATGATGCTCCCAAAACGATCAGGCTTCCTCGTACTCGAACGCATCAAAGGCCTCGAAAACTCACCAATCGTCATCATGGTCACCGCAAACGAAGGACAACGACACCAAGCCTACGGCGAATCCCTAGGCGTAGACGCATACCTCCAAAAACCCGTCCCCCTCTCCCTCCTCCTCGACAAAGCCGTAGAACTCCTCGACGCCAGAGACGACGCCCAAGAGGCCCTCGAAAACCAAGACAACTAACCCCCCAAAGTTCCCCGGTACGCTGGGTGCCCCGACCCGCCGTCCTCGGCGCGTCGGGTCTTCTATTTCCCCCATTCCTCTCTTCTCTGCGTCCTCCGTCGGGTGCCCCGACTCGCCGTCTTCGGCGCAGTCGGGTCTTTGAAGTTCCGTTCGACGATCGGGAG
>JAESRA010000116.1 GCA_016764895.1 Phycisphaerales bacterium
CTCCGACAAATCATCCGCCAAATATTTCATGATCCCATAGTCCGACCGCATGATCGTAAACCGGGCTTCAAAGCCAAGCACATCACGATCGCGGAAGATCCCCGTGCGAACCTGATCGAGCGTCGCTTCGATTTCTTTGGTGACGCCATGCAATGAGAGCGTGCCTTTGAGAATGAACGAACCTTCGCCATTGGGCTTGATGGAAGTCGATTCAAAGGTCATGCCGGGATACTGCCGAAAGTTAAAAAACTCGGCCCCTTTGATATGCCCATCGCGCGTCCGGCTGTTCGTATCCACCGACGACACCGGAATCTTAAAGCTCATGCTCGAAATAATCTCAGCATCCTCATCAAACTCAATCGCCCCATCGACCTGATTGAATCGGCCATAAAAATTCGTCACCGTCCCATGCCGAATCTTAAAGATCACATTGCTATGAACCGGATCAACGGTATAGGTCGTCGTACCAGCAGCCGACTCTCGCACCGTTTCAACACGCTGACTGGTTTCAACTTCCCCGCTTCTAAACCCAAGGCCCGCAAGCCCGGCAAAAGAAATCAACGCGACGGCTGAAACAATACACAATGCTTTGTGATTCATATAAAAAATCCTTCTGGGCCATGCCCTTCATTGAGGATAGCAGAACACCCGCCAAACGCACAGTATTTCATCGGCCATCAACATTTCACCCCCACACCCAATCCGCCAAAAATCAGAGTGATCCCCGGCTACCCTTACACCATGATCATCAAACTCACCCTATCGCTCCTCCTGACCCTCTCCGGCTGTGCCACCACCCCCATCGCCCCGCTGACCAACTGCGACCCTCATCTACCCCCCGCCCAAATCATCCTCGATGGCGACCTCTCCGACTGGTACAACCAAACCGGCATCCGCGCAGACTCCGACGAAGTCTTCATCGCCTTTGATTCCTTCGATGAATCCCAAGCCATCCAAGCCGCCGATTTCACCACCCGCATCCGCATCGACACCGACGCCGATGTCACCACCGGCAAACGCCAGATGTACAACGCCCAAGAACAAGACATGATGCTCTCACAAGGCGTTGATCTCACGATTCTCGTCTCCCCACCAAGCAAAGAGTTCGGAGAACTCAAAGGCGGCGCTCAACTCAAAACACACACAACAAACTCCACAACCTCGATCAGCCACAGCGACGCCGGATTCTACTTCCTCCCCACACACAACGCTCCACGCTACGAAGCACGCATCGACCGCTCACTCATCCCATCACTCCAACACGACGGCCCAATCTCCATCGTCATCGAACACCTCGCCATCGGCGGCACCATCCTCAAAACACAATCCTTCACCACCACACTCCCCACCTACAAACCAAACCCACCCATCAACGACGCGATTGCCTCCAAACCAACCAACGGCCTTCGCATCATGGCCACCAATGTCCTCTTCTCCTCACCACTCAAAAACCCAGAACCCTTCGCCCGCGTCATCGACGCAATCAACCCCGATGTCATCCTCTACCAAGAATGGTTCAAAACCACCACAAAAGATGTCCGCGGCTGGTTCGACGAAAACCTCGATGACAACTGGACCCAAAGCATCATCGACCCAAGCGGCGGCGTCGCCATCGTCACCCACCTCCCCATCATCGAAGGCGGCCTAAAAATCATCAGCCAGCCAGACGCCAGACGAACCCGAAGCATCGCCGTGGCGGTCCTCGATGCAAAAAAACCAGGCGACACCAAACCACTCCCCCTCATCGTCGTCTCCCTCCACCTCAAATGCTGTGGCGGCGCAGGATCAAGCGAAGACCTCAAACGCATCGCCCAAGCCCACAAAATCAACACCATCATCCAAGAACTCCGAAAAAAATACCCCAACGCAGGCATCGTCATCGGAGGCGACTACAACCTCGTCGGCTCACGAAAACCACTCGACATCATCGCCGACAACCTAGGCATCGACCACCAAGACCTCACCCCCGTCCCCACAAAAGTCCTAGGCACCCAATCCATGCTCACCTGGACCAACGCCAAAAGCCCCTACACCCCAGGCCGACTCGACTGGATCCTCGTCGATGACCACGCATGGACACCGATCAACTCATGGAGCTTGGACACCGCCCGCCTAAGCAACCAAGCCCTCAAAGATGCAGGCCTAGAACGCGAAGATTCCCGCGCCACCGACCACCTCCCAATCGTGGTCGATCTGATCCCCGCCAAATAGGCCTTACCCGATGGCTTGAAAATTCCTTCTCTGGGTGCCATGCTGGTGGGCTTTGCCACCTGCATGTCTTCTCTTCCCCATTGCCCATAGCCTACTGCCCATTGCCCTCTTCTCTCTTACCCACCTACTCCGCCATATGAGCATTGCCCTCGTCGCAGATATCCACAACCCCCATCGCACTCAGCGCATTCATCGCCGCCTGCTGCTCGGCCTGCTTCTTAGACTGCCCCCAACTCGCCTCATAACTCTCCCCCTGAACCTCCACCCCGATCTTAAACAACTTGGCATGATCAGGCCCCTTCTCATCAACAATGTGATAACTCGGCGAAACACCATGAACCCGCTGGACATGCTGCTGAAGCACACTCTTAAAATTATGCTGATGCCCAGAATCAACCGCAGCATCAATCAACGGATCAATCAAAGGCTCAAGAAAATTCCGCACCGCGTCCATCCCACCCTCAATATACAACGCCGCAATCACCGCCTCGGTGATCGCCGCCGCCAATGATGACGGCAGCGTGGGCTGGCTCTGCATCCCCTTGCCCACACAGATGAGTTGATCGAGCCCCGCATCAATCGCCAGCTTCGCGCAAGTCGCCCGTGACACCGCATGGGACTTAATCTTGGTCATCTCCCCTTCGAGGTAATTGGGATAACGGCAAAAGATCCGCTCGCACACAAACATCCCCAAAATCGCATCACCAAGAAACTCAAGTCGCTCGTTTGAGTCCAGCCTCGTATCAGTCACCGACGCATGAATAAACGCCCGCTGGAGTAGATTTTGGTCTGAAAAAGTGTGCTTCAGGATCGATTGGGCTTGATCCAACTGCTCTTGATTTAGCATGGCGGCTCCAAATTGTCATGTTGAGCTGCTGGCGCACCAGAACGGCACCGCCCAAACAAAGCCCAATCAACAAGAGCCGCCGTCCATGATCCAACGATCACTCGCTCAGCGTCCATTCCCTAGAGGCCAGTAGGAAGGACGACGAACGAGTACCCGCAGCGATCAGCCGAGCGAGGACTCTTTACTACTAGTATGGGCGAATTCGTATCTAATTTCCAGTCAAGAATCTAAATTGTGATTACACCCCCGATCCGGTGCTAGACCTTTGGGGGGTCAGGGTCTACAGTCGGAGCCCGAATCGCCCTGCTCTGCAGTTGGCGGCTAGATACTGGAGATTTGACGATGGCAATGCACTACCCAAGACGAGTCAGCAACATCAAACGCCGCCGCACTGTCGGCTTCCGTGCCCGCATGGCAACCAAGAGCGGCCGCAAGATCCTCAATGGTCGCCGCCGCATCGGCCGTAAAATCGGCTGCAAGTAAGCACCCGGCCCAACTGCCCCCCCGGCAGACCCCGGCGAACCCCAACAGGCCCCGACAATCGAACTGTATCATGAGCCCCGGCATTACCGGGGCTTTTTTTGGCACAAACCGCTCCCCGCCCGCAGGCACCCTATAGCCATCCTCGCCCTCGCCGCCACCCGACGCAGACGCTGATTCAACTTCCATCTCAATGAATCCTTTCAATAGACCACATCCAAACAGGTGTGATCTCTTACATATCACAACTCAACGCCGGTTATCGGTCCATCGCCATTCCTCCACATGCCGTTCGATGGCGAAGTTGCCAAACGCACACACCGGACACCCTGCCCAGTTTGCCATTATTTCGATAAAAAAACGACACGCTTTCATTGCATACTACCCGTTCCGGCGCATTCTTTACCTGTGACGCGGTGTCTGAATGACCCCGATCTGCTGTTGTACTCAAACGAGTACGGTCATCGTGGATGTCAGCAGAACGAGGCGATCAAGATCGCTCAGTGTTCGAGAACAGAAGTTTTTCTAGAACGGAAGAGGCATAGATATGAAAATCGCACTTGTTACCATGGCTGCTCTCTCAGGAATCGCGACCGCGTCGGTTTATGTCGAAAGCGACAACGCAGAGTCATTGAACATCAATCAAGCCACTGCGGGTGCCCCAGCAGCCGTGGCCACCATCACACTTGACCTCTCAGGGATCAACACCTGGGACCTATTCGGCGACCCCGACAATCTCGTCATGATCCTCGACGGCGGACCATTTGCCAACGAACTCTCGCGTGTCATCGGAGTCGGCTGGGATGTCACTATCGAAACCTTTGATGGTTCATGGCTCTCAGAAGCCACCATCGCCATCGAGAACTCAGACCAAAGCGGCAGCTTCTTCGTTGGACCCGGTTCCGGAATCGATACCAGCGGGATTCAGTCATTCAGCTCAGGCGGACTTGTCGACCTCGTTAACGAAGGACTTGATTTCACTCTCAACGAAGACGGCGATTTCCGTATCGAGTTCTACGAAACCTTCGATGACAACCCAGACCTCGTCGATGCTGAGTTCCTCGCAGGCTCAACCCTTCGGATCCAATACACCATCATCCCAGCACCTGGATCCATCGCCCTCCTAGGCCTTGGCGGGCTGATGAGTGTTCGCCGAAGACGATAAACCATTGAAGCAGGGCACCTTAGCATACTGAACGCCCTCATTAAAAACACACACGACCCCGTTTGGAGAGCCCAAACGGGGTTTTTCATGAGCAGTATCCTCAAAGCAGCGATGGCCAACCCCGTCCTTGGTGGGCACATGTGAATTTGGGCAATTTAGGCAAAGTCCGTAATGTATTCATTGGCAATGATTTAACTAAATATCAACAATTCATCCCTCAATTTCCCCCAAAGCTATTGACAGCGACCGGATTTCGCTTATTCTATACATGAGCCGGTACATCTGTAACCCATGCCGTGCTTGCACTACATCCGTTCAGTGTTTTCAGAGAGAAGAGAGAACCCCGAACATTCTGGAGTGCTGCCTCACTTGTGGGGTCTGAAGGGTTTGTGTCAAGTTCAGGTGTGTTACCTGTACTTGCTAGTGTGTTTGAATCAAACGAAAGAGAGATAAAAAATGAAGATCGCAATCACTGCAATCGCTGCAATCGCTGGTGCTGCAACCGCATCACCTTACTTCACCGCTGCCAACGGCAACCAGGGCGTAGGCTCCTCGGCTCCTGCTGGCGCAATCGTCACCGTCACCCTCGACCTCTCAGGCGTCAATAACTGGGACCCCCAATTCGATGCCGACAACGAGTTCCTGTCAAACAACTTGGGGGCCAACGCACACATCATCGGCATCAGCTGGGATGTGAACCTCGCCACCGTTGGTGCATCATGGCTCTCAGAAGCTGTTATGGCTTTCAACTCTGACCTGTTCCTGACTGTTGGTATCGGCGACGATACCGCTGGCACCGCCTCATACTCCTCCGGCGGCATGCTTGATCTCGTTGGCACCGGCTTGGATTTCTTCCTTGACGCCAGTGGCCTCCTGAACATCGAGTTCTTCGAGTCATTCGATGATGTCGCAGACGCAATCGATTCAACCTACGGTGCTGGCTCATCGATCCAGGTTCAGTACATCATTCCTGCACCAGGTGCACTCGCAATGCTCGGCCTTGGCGGCATCGTCGCTGGTCGTCGTCGCCGGTAATCGGTGATTGGATACGAACCCACCTTTCAGGTTGGGCCGTATCTGCTTTGTTCTTCGAACACGACCCACTCGATCGTATATCGAGAGTTCGAATAAAACAGACACATTCAGGCCCTCAGCTTCGTGCTGAGGGCCTGTTCTTTTTTAAAGAAGGAATTGGCCACTAGCCATTAGCCACTAGGGAAGAAGGCAATGGGCAATGGCGGATTCTAAAATCCGGGTGCCCCGATGGTGGGCCTTGCCACCTTCGGGTCTTGGTGGTACGAAGACCTGCAGGTGGCAAGGCCCACCAGCAGGGCACCCGGCAATCACCTCTTTTTCTTCATCTTCCCCATTGCCTATTCCCTATTGCCCATTGCCCTCTTCTCCCCCTCTTCCCCAGTGGCTAGTGGCTAGTGGCTAGTGGCTGATTCTTACGACTGTGTCAATCCCACCGGCTGTGGATTCACGCTGTGGGTCGGATCCACAACAACGCCCAGAGGCATCCGCTTACCACCATTCATCGGGGGCATGCCCTCAGTATCGATATAACGCTGGATCGCCATCACACCCTCAAGCAACATCTCAGGGCGAGGCGGACATCCAGGCACATACACATCCACAGGCAAAAACTGATCCACACCCTGCACCGTCGCATAAGTATCAAACACCCCACCAGTCGAAGCACACGCCCCCATCGAAATCACCCACTTCGGCTCAGGCATCTGCTCATAAATCCGCTGGAGCACCGGGAGCATCTTGACAGAAATACGCCCAGCAACAATCAAAAGATCCGCCTGGCGAGGAGAGAACGACATCCGTTCCATCCCAAACCGAGCAATGTCATATCGAGACGAAGCCGTCGCCATGAGTTCAATCCCGCAACAAGCCGTTGCAAAGGGCATAGGCCACATGCTCGAACGGCGACCCCAGTTGACGACATGTCGCAACTGGGTGGTCAAAAAATTATCGGTCGGGATCGCGGCTTCAAGTCCCATGAAATCACCCTTTCAATCACTGCACAATCAGTGCTCGCGTGTGCCATAGTGTACGCATGCCATCTTCGCTTTGGGGATTGATTAGGCCGCCGATTCACTGGTTGAATCGTCCGCAGTTTCACCCACGGCTTCGCCCGCCGTTTCGGTCACGGTTTCGGTCGTTGGCCAATCAGCACCATCAATAATATCCATCGCCTGGTCATGCTCATCAAACCGCATCACGCACACCGGGCCATCAAGCCCCTCGGCAGATGGGATCAGATAACAATACCGAATATTGATCCGGTTATCAGCCATCAGCACCGAAAGGTCACGGATCATGCCCGGACGATTCTGAACACTCACAGCAATCACAGGCGACTCAACAACCGGGCCAATCCCGGCATCAACCAACGACTCGCACATATGACGCAACGATTGCTCAGGAGTTCCCAGCAAACGCACGCAACCGCCGTCTTGGTATTCGGTCGTTGAAATCGAAGAAATCTGCACGCCCGCAGCCTTGGCCGCGTCAAGCACCCCGGCGAGTTCGCCTGGACGCTGCTGAAGATATACGCTAAATTCTGACATCTGTATTCTTTGCATAGGAACCCTGATTCTAGACACAAACCCGGCTCTCTTCCCGTTAAACAGGGATAAACACGAAGCCAAGGGTTCATATATACCCCCCAAACAGCCCTGCGGTTCGCCTCTGGCCAAATCAGATTTACGCCAGAAGTTCGGACAATGTTTGTTGCCCCATAGACGCCCGTGCCGCCCCCAAGATCGAGTTTGGAACTTTGGCGCGGGACTGGTCGCAGAACCGGTCCAGATGGACTCCCGCATCGAGCAGATCACTGAGCTTGATCTGATCGCCAGGCCTAGAAAGCGTAAAGGCGTCGTCGGCATCATCTCCCTGAGCGATGAGATTGAGCAGTCCGGCACTCTCAAGAGCGTCCATCAGTTTGGCAGCAAGCGAAGGATCAATATCCAGCCCGCTGGCAAGCTGGTCCGGCGTAGTCGTCTGCCCATCGACAAATCTCCCGCCAATAAAAGCACCCGCCGCGACGAGGATCAATGGATCAAGCAGTACAGGATTGGTCGAGTCGGCATCCCCGGAGACCGCCGCCAGCCCAGTATTGACCAAACGAGTAAAATGCTGAAGCGCATGGGTCATCTGCATCCCAACAAGTACAATGACCCAGGTCACATAAACCCAAAGCAAAAACAACGGCAAGATCGCCAATGAACCATAAAACTTGGTATACCCAGTCGCAGATTTAAGATACAGCGTAAAGCCAGACTTGCCCAGTTCCCACATAATCGCCGCCATAAACGCCCCGGCCAGTGCAGGACGAATCTTGATCTTGGTATTGGGAATCGTCAAGAACGCGACCAAAAGCAAGACCGTCGAGATCAGTACCGAGACCCCGAAGCTCGCAAAGGTCGCCCCGATCATCCCCCCAGCCCCGCCGCCATCTCCAGAAACCGAAAGAATCCATCTGCCGAGCGCATCACCAACAATAAAGGTCGCCGCCAACAGCAGCGTCCCAAGCGTGAGCATCGTCCAGTACAGCATCAAACGCCTCAGCCAAGGCCTCCCCGACGGCGCAGCACACAACTGATTAAACGATTTCTCGATCTCAATAAGCATCGACATCGCCGCATAAATCAGCACAATCAACGACGCCATCGCGATCCACCCCGTCGGCACATTCCGCAGCGATGTATTGACGCGGTTGATCAGATCAGAAATCAGTTCATCGATATTGGTTGATGGACTTACCGCTTCTTGGGCTGGATCACTGGCTCGATCAGTTGGATCAGTTGGATCAGTTGGATCAGTTGGATCGGCTGGATCGGCTGGATCGGCTGGATCATTCGCCATTGACTGGATGCCCTGCGAGTCAACAACCGGCTCAGGCCCCATCTCAAAAGGCTCTACAGGCACTTCCTCTATTTCATCTATAGAAGATGTAGCGGTGATCTGCGAGATCCCCGCATAATCAAGCACCCGTCGAACCCCGGTGTCCACTTCCTCCTCAGATACAAACGATCCAAAAATCAGCAACCCGATCGCCATGACCGGGATGATCGAAAAAATTGTCCGGTACGACATCGCCGCCGCCATGCGCGGAATCTGCGAACGATACAACCCACCAAACCCAAGTCGGCATACCGATTGGAGCCGACGCCACTCCTCTTTCCAACGCTTGACTGTTGGTTGAGCTTTCGTGGATTCTGGGGATGGTGCTGTCATTGGCGTTTTATAAACTCAGTTGTTGTCTTTGAATGGGCGACGCTTGATTGGTGCCGCCCTTGGGCCCCGGCTGGTGTTCGTGTTTCCACCCTCTGGTGAAAGCGACGCCCGGTTAATTGCATTCTTGATCGATCGCCTCCGAACACCCTGAGAAGGTCCCGAACGCGGATCGACATAGGGAACTTTCGGCTTATTGCCGCCTCGGTGTGATGGAGAATCTTGATGTTCGCCCAGTTTCATCGCCGCCGCCTTTTTCAGCAGCTTAATCTCATCACGGCTGAGTTCCCGCCAAGCACCACGAGCCACCCCTTTGAGTTCCACAGGCCCCATCGCCACACGCTCAAGCTTGCGGACAGGGAATCCAACCGCAGCAAGCATCCGCCGAACCTGACGATTCCGACCTTCGCGAAGAGTCAGATCCATGACCGTATTATCACGATCCTGAGCAATCAGCCGAATCTCAACATGCGCAGTCCGCTTAGCGCCCTGCGTCCGACCTTCGTTCCGCTGGGCAAGAAAAATCCCCCGCTCCAACTCCTGAATCGCGTCCTGATCAAGCTTCCCCTTAACCGTCACCCGGTAAGTCTTTGGCACCCCATATCGGGGATGCGTGAGCCTATTGGCAAGCTCGCCGTCGTTGGTCAGCAGAATCAGCCCCACGGTCTCGTAATCGAGCCTTCCGACCGGAAAAAGGCGTGCCGCAGCAGGATGATTCACCAACTCAGTCACGGTCCGCCGGTCATATCCAGGCTCGTCCTTGACAGCACTCAGCGTGCGAGGCGGCTTGTTGAGCATGACATACAACAACCGCTCGGCCTGCTCTAAGACCTTATTTCGCACGACAATACGATCAATAGACGGATCGACCCAAATGGGAAGTTTGGTCTCGATCTTGCCATTGACCGTCACTTCCCCGGCTTCGATCATCGCTTCACATGTCCGGCGAGAACCCACGCCAGCATCAGCCATCACGCGCTGAAGCCGCTCGCCCCGACTGGCGTCTCGAAGATCAGCGACCTTCTTGGATGGTCTGGAGTTTGGTCTATGGGATTGATTGCTCACAGGGTGAGTGTACGCCTCAGGTGGTTCCAAATGGCGCAAGTCGGTACATAGGAGTCCTTACAGTAGCTTGTTTTTCGAGTTATCCGGTCCTGATTGCCGAGATAAAGGGTTACGCATGGATTCTGAACCCAGCGTTTGTGCTTCAACCCCCACCACCCCCACCGCCCACAGAGGTCTTGGTATGAATACGCAATCCAATCCCACC
>JAESRA010000117.1 GCA_016764895.1 Phycisphaerales bacterium
GTCATCGAAGAACTCGAACCCGATGACCGAGCCGCCCTCCTCGACGAACTCCCCGTCGAAGTCGCTGCCCCGCTCATCGCACGCCTGAGCCCAGAGAACCGGGCCATCACCCAAACCATCCTCGGCTACGACTCCGAATCCGTCGGCCGACTCATGACTCCAGACTATGTCCGCATCCGCAAAGACTGGACCGTCGGCGATGCCCTAAGCCACATCCGCCGCTATGGACAAGACGCCGAGACCGTCCACTGGATATTCGTCATCGACGACGAAGGCACCCTCATCGACGATCTTCACATCCGATCACTTCTCTTGGCCGACCCTGATTCAATCATCGCCGATCTCATGGATCATCATTTCGTCACCCTCGGCGCGACCGATGACCGCGAAGAGGCCGTCCGCGCGATGGCTCGTTATAACCGCACCGCCTTGCCCGTCGTTGATTCACTTGGTTTGCTCATTGGCATCGTCACCGCCGACGACATCGCCGATGTCGCCGAAGAGGAGTTCACCGAAGATGTCCAAAAACTCGGCGGCATGGAAGCCCTCCACGCACCCTACACCACATCGCCCATCCGCGACATGGTCCGCAAACGCGGCTCCTGGCTCACCGGGCTCTTCATCCTCCAACTCCTGAGCATCGGCGTCATCGGGCTCTTTGATCATCAACTCGAACAAGCCATGGTCCTTGCACTCTTCATCCCGCTCATCATTGCTTCTGGCGGCAACACCGGAACCCAGGCCGCCAGTTTGCTTGTGCGCGCCATCGCCGTCGAAGAGGTCCATCTTGGGCTCTGGTGGCGGATCATCAAAAAAGAACTTTTGACAGGCCTCATCCTCGGCACCGTCCTTGGATTCATGGGCGTCCTCACCGTCGTCTTACTCTCGATGGTCGGCTTTGCCCACACGCCCCACGCCTTACCGTTGGCCTTGACCGTCGGCAGCGCGATCTTCTTCATCGTCATCTGGGGCACGCTCATCGGCTCAATGCTCCCCCTGATCCTCCACAAGCTCGGCCTCGATCCGGCCGCATCCTCAGCCCCCTTGGTCGCCACCTTGATGGACGCCTCAGGACTCACCATCTACTTCGGACTCGCCACCTTCATCCTCCGAGGCTCATTGCTCTAACGAGCCACGACCGCGATGGAGTGATCTTTGAATACCGGGTGCCACGGCTCGCATTCTGTTCTACCATCACCCATGCCAGACACCAAAGAGTCCATCATCGAATCAACAGCTTTCGCCACCATTGAGGAAATCCTCGAAGACCTCCGCCATGGGAAAATGGTCATCCTCACCGATGACGAAGACCGTGAAAACGAAGGCGACTTTGTCCTCCCGGCCCAGTTCGTCACCCCCGAGGCCGTCGCCTTCATGCTCTCAGTCGCCCGCGGCTACATGTGCCTCTCACTGACCGAAGCCGATTGCGACCGCCTCGAACTCACGCCCCAATCCATCATCAACACCTCCGTCCGCGCCACCCCCTTCACCGTCGCCATCGACGGCCACCCAAAACACGGCCTCACCACCGGCGTATCGGCACAAGAACGAGCCAAAACAATCCAACTCGCCATCGACCCAAGTACAACCCCAAGCGACTTCGTCCGACCCGGACACATCAACCCCCTCCGCTCACGCGACGGCGGCGTACTCGTCCGCATCGGTCAAACCGAAGGATCACTCGACCTCTGCCGACTCGCCGGCTTGCATCCATCAGCCATCATCATCGAAATCATGCGCGACGACGGCGAAATGGCAAGAGTCCCCGATCTGCTCAAACTCTGCAAAGAACACGACATCAAAATGTGCAGCGTCAAACAAATCATCGAACACCGACTCTCACAATCCTCCATCATCGAACGCATGGAACCGATCTCAGGCACAAAAATCCAAACCCCACAAGGCGAGTTCAACCTCATCGCATTCAAATCACTCGTCGACCCCATGCCCCACCTGGCCCTGACCGTCGGCGATGTCGGCACCCTCGACGAATACCACAATCCCATCGCCAGCGAAGAACCCACCCTCGTCCGCGTCCACAAACGCGATCTCCTCGGCGACATATTTAACGAACTCGGCACTTCATCCGACGGCGCATCAAGCGGTCAAACCCTCACCAAATCCATGCAGATGATCCAAGACGCAGGCCGAGGTGCCATCGTCTACCTCCGCCCCCACGGCATCGGCGACGCCCTCTCCCAAATGCTCTCAAGACCCGTCGATCATGACCACACCGATCACGCCGACAAACCCGCCCAGTCTGTGTCCCCCACCATGATCGAATACGGCACCGGCTCCCAAATCTTGAGAGCCCTGGGAATCTCACACCTCAAACTCATCACCAACTCGGGCGCATCCTACCCCCACCTCGAATCCTTCGGCCTCACCATCTCCGAGCGCGTCAAAGTCTCCAATTAATCCAAAGAAAAAAGGCACGACTCATCAAGCCGTGCCTTTGATCATGATTTCTGATCATGGTTTGTATTCAATGGCGTTACGGACACCCAGCCCCGAACGCCGACAAGAACGCCGAAATATCGAAGAAGTCATAGACCCCGTCGCCCGTAAAGTCGGCGGCCGGATCGCTGTTCGAAAATGCACTCAGGAACGCCGAGATATCAAAGAAGTCAAGCACGCCATCACCGGTCAAATCAGCCAGGCATGGTGCACACGCGCTCATATCAAGCAACTGGAACAACCCGTCGGCCGATCGCATGTACCCGATATCGTTCTCAATGGTCAGCGACATCATGCCACTCTCTTTGTTGTAGATCCCCGTAAACCGTGGCGACGCCGGATCGGTCACATCGTACATCGTGATGCCGCTGACTGGATCAGTAATGTACAGCATCGAACCAACCTTGCCCAGCTCGAAAATTGCACCATTGAAACTCTCTTCCCCAAAGAGATCAAACGAACTGATTATCACCGGATTTAATGGCAGGCTGATATCCACAATATCCAAACGCCCGGTATCAATGTCTGAGCCGCTGGCCACATACGCGATATCGCCATCAATCAAAACTGCCCGCGTGCCTCGCCCATTGCTATAAGATCCAAAGGGCAGAGGCTGCGTTTCGTCGGCCACCGACAAAATCACGAAATCATTCCCGTCAATAATATACGCCACTTTACCAAATCCGGTCTGCGCCACCTCAACCTTCCCCACACCCGCTCCCGCATAGTTCCCAACAAGCGTCGGCGAACCAGAATCCGTCACATCAACGACCTGCATCCCCGAGTTGCCGTCGGCGATATACGCAAAGAATCCATCTTCAAAGTTCCCCTCAACATACACATCATGCGCTGTGCCCGGCGTCGCGTGTGACCCCAGCAACACCAAGTTCGTCGGCACACGAACATCAATAATCTGAATCCCAGCACTATCAGCGAGATACGCCGTGCCGTTGCTGACAAACACGCCGCCGGTATCGGTCCCAAGCCCAAAGGTGTTGATCAACACCGGCGACCCGCCGCTCACATCAAACAAATGCAAGCCATTGCGCGAAACATACGCAATATCGTCAACGACAACCGTGTGCTCTGGGAAGTAAATATCGGTGTCACCCCACGCATACAAATCCAACAGCGACGAAGACACAAGCCCATCAGTCTCGGTCAGATCAAACGCCAGCACCCCAAACTCGTTGGACGCGACGAAGACTTCAGCGCCTTGAACATCCAGAGCCAGTGCGGCATCTGGAATACCAACGACCCCAAGCCCGACAGGCGAAGCAGGCACACGCACATCAATCACCTGCACGCCGCCCTCGGTATCAGCAACATACGCCGTCCCGCCCGCGACCTGAACATCAACAGCCAAGCCACTTGTGTTGAACGATCCAATAATCACCGGGTTGTCTCGATCAACCCCAAGATCAATAATCTGCAATCCCGATGACCAGTCGGCAACATACGCGATATCACCCACAACCTCAACGCTCCGGGCATTGCTCGGCGTATTGGTCGTCATGCGAGGCGTAATCATCCATCCAAAGAGCAAGCGATACATCTCAAGACCCGCGCTCCCATCAGCGACATACAAATGGCCCGTGCTACTTGCAACAAAATCAATCGCCACATCGTACGCGAAACCCGCAGTCGTGTGCGAATCCTTAAACACAGGCGCAAACGGGAAACTCACATCGAGCGCGATCACGCCCTGGGCGCCCGCCGCGATTATCAAGTAAGGCCCATCGCCAAGCCCACCGTGATACGCCAAGCCATACGCCTGACCCAAGGTCGCGTACGAACCGATCTGCGATGGATTCGATGGATCATTCACATCAATCACAAGCAAACCGCCAAAGCCGTCGGCGACATACACAACCTTGCCACTGATCAACGAGTTCTCAAACAGCACATCGCGGGCAACCCACGCCGTGTCAAATGAGCCCAGCAAGACCATCGCCGAGGGATCACTCACATCAAATATCTTTAACCCTTCGCTGCCGTCAGCGACATACGCGATGTCCCCAACAACCTCGATCGCCTCTGCTTCTCCGAGCGTATCGATGGCCCCGTAGTAGCCCTCGCTATTACAGACCACCCCATCGGCCAATGCCCCAAACGAACACACACCGATAGCACACATTACGACAGCCATTTTCTTCAACATGTTCAACCCTCTCAAACTTTGATCACAGAACTCATACAAACGAGTGAGGTGAGTATAAACCGTCAAATCTGGCTTCATAAGACAACTAGCCGGGATATAGGGCTAATACCACAACTCTTAAACTGGACCTGATTGTGCTTATTTCGTCGTCTTACGGCACATGGAACCAATCAGGCACCATCACCTACACCCGGAACTCACCTATCAACCCACACAAAAACCCGCGCCGACCCCGGTGCGGGTTTTTTTATTTCATGCAAACAACTCAAATCCGCTCATACAACGGCAAATCCCCAACCAAAGGCCGACAGTAGTCGAGGAACTTCTGCGACACATTGTTGTGCCCCTCAATAAACTCCGCAGGCATGTGCTTGGTCTTGGCCGCCACATCACTCAGCTCGATCCGCTGATACTTACACGCATAGGGCTGGCCCTCACCAATCGGACTCGTCCGAATAATCGCCACCGACCCATCCACATCCCCGCTCGTCGCTAATCTCGCCGCATACCGCCCGACCCCCCGCGCTTCTTTCATATCCACAGGCGACTGATCCGGAAAACACCGCTGAACATACCCAAAGGTATCAGCCCGCACCCGCACCGCCTTGCCCCCGACGGGCTTGAGCTTGGCCTTGAGCAAATCCGACAACGCATCACCGAGCGCACCAGATCCGGACAACTGCAAATTCCCGTGCGCATCGGTCTGTCCGTTTTTGATAAGCTGCCCGCCGATCGAGTTCCCGTCTTTATCTGCGATGCCTTCTGAGACCGCGATATGGCACCGCCCATGCCGATCAAACATCGTCGCCACATCCTCAATAAACCGCTCCGTATCAAACGCCACCTCAGGCAAGTAAATCAACTGAGGCCCATCAGTCGAACTCCCCTCATACTCATACCGATCATCCCGCCGCGCCAGTGCCGAAGCCGCCGTCAAGAACCCCGCGTGCCGACCCATGATGACATTGATCTTGATGCCAGGCAGCGAGATGTTGTCAAGAAAGTCAGCCATGCACGCCTTGGCGACAAACCGAGCCGCGCTGGGGAATCCAGGCGTGTGGTCATTGATCATCAAATCATTATCAACCGTCTTGGGAATATGAAAACACCGAAGTTCGTACCCCTTCTCATTGGACAACTCATTAACAATCCGGCAAGTGTCGCTCGAATCATTCCCGCCGATATAAAAGAAGTACCGGATATCATGCTTCAGGCACGCCTCGAATATTTTCTCACAAAACGCCGCGTCGGGTTTATCCCGTGTCGAGCCCAATCCCGCACTCGGCGTCCGGGCTAAAAGTTGCAAACGATCATGCGGATAATCCGTCAGATCGTACAAATCGTCGTTGACCAGCCCTGTCACCCCATGCCTCATCCCCAGAATCTTCTTGATCGGATTCCCCGATGTCCCCGCCCCCGCGCTCCGCAGCCCCTCGATCACCCCAACGAGCGATTGATTGATGACCGCCGTCGGTCCACCAGACTGTCCAATTACGGCGTTTCCTTTGATTAAATCCGGCATTACTCGCTCTCCTGCAATGGTTGGAACAGGACGGTAGCAACGATCCCAAGGCAATTCAGACAAGTAAAGACGGTTTTTCTTGACACACGACCAGCCCTCCTTGTACCATCGGACTACCAACCATCCGGACGCGGATGTAAACAGAGAGAAGAGAACAAGAGAGAAAGGCAAATACAATGAAACTATCAATCGTACTCGGTGCGCTCGCACTGACCACAGGCACCGCCCTAGGCGGAGCAATCGTCACCCACGAAGACTCATTCCTCGCCTTCGGCGCCACCATGCCCTACGGCTCCGGAAACTCCAACAGCAACTTCACCATCGCACGAAACTCCGACACCTTCGGCGATATAGAAATCGGACTCAAAGCCAAAGAACGCTATGTCGGCGACCTGACCACCAACGGCGCAGGACGCTACTACGCCCCCGCCGGATCACCAACCAACGACGGCATCAGCTCATGGAACATCGACTTTGCATTTGCACTCTCCCAAAACGCAATCCCCGCAAACTACTCCCTCATCCTCTCAGTCGATTTTGACGCAGGATTCGGAACACAAAGTTGGGTCACACTCGACATCACCCAGACACTCCAAAACTTCTTCCTCAACACATCATCCGGCGGCGATAGCCAGAACTTAAACTTCTCCTTCTGGAGCACTTCCACCAGCGGCCTGTTCAATCGTGAACTCGACGCCACCAACTACATGGCATTCGATGCCAACGCCTTTGGCGAATACGATATCAATCTCTCACTCCGCGACGCAGCGGGCGCAATGCTTGCTGAATCGGCCATCGTCGTCGAAGTCGTCCCAACACCAGGCTCAATGGCCCTGCTCGGACTCGGAGGCCTCGCCGCCGTCCGTCGCCGCCGCCGCCGCTAAAGAGTCGTCATCCAAACACGACCAAAAAACTCCTCAAGAACCCGGCGTATGTTGGCCGGGTTTTTTGGTGCCTAAGTACAATTCCCCATTGGCTCCTTACATTGTCACCCATTTCACCGCCACCTGAGCCCCAATCCTCGGTACCATCATCTCCACCGACGGCTGGACCAACGAAGACCTCACACTCGCCAAAGACGCCACCCTCATCATCACCGATGCCAACATCCTCGAAACCACAACACTCGTCCACTCCGCCTACATCCAAGGCCGCAAAATCGACCTCTCCAACAAACAAACCAAACTCCGCGACACCTACCGAGAAAAATACCGACAACTCAACCTCATCGACTAGATCATATCTAATAGCTCCGAGTTCTCTTCTCTGGGTGCCCCGTTGGTGGGCTTTGCCACCTGCGGGGCTTTGACCACCAAACATTCTTCCTGCCACCAAAACCCGCCGGGTGCCACTACTCGCCGCTTCGGCGCAGTAGTATCTTCGATCTTCAAACACAAAAAACTCCCCAAGCCACATCGGCTCAGGGAGTCAATAAAATACTCAATACACTTCACTCAACGCCGACGACGCATCGCCGCAAGTCCAGCAAGTGCAAACACTCCAGCCGTCGGAGCCGCAGGCACAACCTGACCAAACTGCACCGCACCAATCACAATGTTCGCGTCATACACATCGGGAACCCAAAAATCATTCTTCCAAACAATTTTCAGATCCGTTGCACCGCTCCGCTGACCAATATCAAACCATGTCGTCCGATACTCATCCTGAATCGCAGGAAGCTCAACCGTGCTAAAGAAACTATCGTTCACAAAAATATCAACAGTAAATTGAGTGTACGAATCAGGCAGCACGCCATTGTTTCGAGCCGTCAAGCCAACACGCCAATCGTCCTCAGCAAGATCAGCCGAAAACACAATACTTTCGTTGCGCCAATAAGTGAAAACCGCATCGCCCTCATCAATCCCATACCAACGAGCACTATTTAATGGTGTCCCTTCGGATCCCAAAAGCGTCAGTTCAGTCGTTGATCCACTCGGATCAATCGCTGGCGAAATAACAATCGAGCCGTGACTCGCAGAAACAGATCCCATCAAAATCACAAGGGTTGATATACTATATTTCATCACAATTTTTCCTCTCAAAGTTTAGATGCTTTACCGTCACTAAAGAGAGTTCATTCAAATGAGACCCCACGCCACCAACTCAATCAAAAAGCCCCTCTAACCCCACGGCCTATGTCGACTACAACGCCTTTAACAACCAATAACCAAGAACAAATATCCCAAAAGCCGCCTTCAAAATGATCACAGCCGATCAATCAACCTCTCCAACACACAAACCAAACTCTGCGACACCTACCGAAAAAAATACCGCCAACTCGATCTCGTCGAATCCAGCGGCAACTGATCTACATATTCAACTCGGCTCTACCCGCCATCACTCGAAACACTCAGAATCTCAAAATCATCCTGCATCGACTCGATCTTCCCATCCGCCCGCGCAGTCCGAAACAAGACCCGCATCTTCCCCCGACCCTCAACTTCAAACCAATCCGGAAGCCCCGAAATCACAAACCGGTAAGTCCGTGTCACCGAATCAAAGTACGATACATTGGTCGCCAGATCACGCAAATCAATCTCCCACTTAACCCCACTCTCTCCCATCGTCGACGCGCCTGATTTACGCAGCCGCACCGTCACCCTCCCCACACCCTTGATCGTGTCGCCCCAACCATCACGGATCTCCACATGCAGCACAACCCGCACCCGACCCTCAACCATCTCAGCATGCGTCAACGGATGAACCCGCATCTCCGCCGGAGCAAAAGGCCCAGGAAGAACCATCCCCTCCTTGGCACGCACCACCTCCTCGCGGATCACAACCCCCCGCTGGCACCCCGCCGATGACAAGAGTACAGGAACGGCAACCCAAACAGCCACCGCCACTCCCAAAGCCCGCCGAGTTACCATATCAATCCGCATCATCCAGTCTAGCCCCGCACCGATCCAGACACCGCCCGCCCCGAAAGCACATCAACAAGCCCCCGCTGCCCAGCCTCAAGCATCGACAACGCCCGCGTGTTCTCCCGGATCACCTCAATCAACACAGACCGATCTTCAATCCGCCCGATCAACTCCGTATGCGCTTCGTTAATCTGCTGCTCCCGTTTAAATGAAGCCCTCCGCTCGATCAACCACATCGCGCACACCATCCCAGCAACCCCAAACTGCGTCAACGCCCCAAGTACTTCAGTTTCCATAACCCCTCCCATCAAACCCCTGTCAACCGCCCAAACACCGCGACATACCCAACCGACACATCCCGTCCGCGTTGCGTGGGGCCGGTCTCTTCATAAGTCAAAAACTTCATGTCGATCCACTGATGCCCGTACTCATCAATAAGCGTCCCCGCATCAACACCAAACTTCGCCTCATCCAAAATAGCATCCCGCAAGTTCCACAACGAAGTATCAGTATTAGCCACAAGCCGCCCGCGCACCTCCACCCAAACCTCCCAATCCCCAGATTCAAAGGTCCCAGGCGTCACCGGATCGCCCAGCACCGCAGCAAACGAAATCACCCGCCGCCCCATACGACGGTTCACAAACCGGTGCCCGCCCGAACCAAACAAATTCTGCCCCTTAAAAGAAGTCGCCATCACCCACCCCCAATCACACTCACAGGCTCATCATCACCACGATCGCTCACCGCCACCAAACGAATCTCACGCGTGCTACGCGACCCCGAAAACGAATACGACACCGACTGCACAACCGCACTCATCAATATCACCCGGCTATCCGCATCATTCCCACGATCAACCTCAATCCGAAGCGACGCCTCAGCACCAGAATCAGGCGATGCCAAATCGTCACCATCAATCTCCTGATACACCCGCACACTCGTCTTGCGACGCGTCGAATCCGCATACATCAGATTCGGCCCCTCGTCATCCCACTCCTCGGCCATCTCAACACTCAACGAATCAATCGCCACACGAGAAACACCAACCCATTCCGTCCCACCAAACCGCACGCCCTTAGGCCTTATCACAAGCATCACAACCCCCTTAACCCCGCGTCAGCACAAACGAATTGGGATGCCGCCGCGTCTCAGCGATCCCGTCCCCATCCAAATCAATAAGCGCCACCACAGTCCCGCGCTGCATCGAAAACCGCTGCTGATACAACTTGGCCCGATCCAAAAAACCCTCGCCACCACGACCAGGCGCACCAGCCGAAGCATAAATCAAATGCAACGCACCGAGCGCCTCAAGCACCACCATCGCACCAGGGTTCGTCACCGCCGCCTCACCAAGCCCATCAGGATCATCCACATCAATCCCAATCATCGACAAAATCTGCCGATGCACAATCCCAACCTGAGGCTCAAAGGTAAACACCTCCACCCCACCAGCCGCCAGATCCTTACCAGGCACCGCATTCGACGCCGGATCGCTCCGCATAATCGACACCGTCGCCACCGTCGCGCTCTGCACACTCACCACCTCCATCGGCACCGAATTAATCAACGCCACATGACCAGCAGTAATCCCAGAATCAACAAACGATCCCGTCAAAAGCGTCAGCGTCGTCCCGCTCAACCCGCCCACACCACTGAGCAGCCGCTGCCCATTCCACACAACCTCCCGGAACAAACCAGGCTCAATAATCAACAAATCTCTATCCTTGGCAAACATCACAGTCCTCCCAAATTCAAACCCATTCAAACCCAAACCCAGGACGGATGTTTCCACCCGCCCCGAGCGTTCCAGCCCCCACCAGAACCCCGCAATCACAAACAATCAAACTCAAACAGCAAGGCCAGAAATCAGACCATGCGCATTCTCGTTCTTAAACTCCATCGTGTACTCACCAATCACCTGGCCAGAAACAGAATCACCAGTCGCCGCCAAAGGCTTGTAATGAAAACTACGCCCCTGCATAGGCATCACCGAAACACGAGAAGAATCAAGAAGCATCACCGTATCAGTCGGAACCCAACGCGAAAGAATCACCCGGCACACACCAAAATCACTCTCGTACACCGAAATCATGTCAGAATAAGTCTGGTCCTCAGGCAAATACGCCCGGCTCCCAGACGCAAACCCATTAATCTTCCGCTTCTGAGCGCCGCCAACAACAATCGTATCAACACCACCAGAAGACTGATCCCAAATCTGCTTGAGCGCGGCATTGAGCACCAACTCATTAAGCTCGTCCCCCGCACCATCACCATCAGGAATCCCACCAAGCCCAGGCTCAAACTGGTTCGTATTCATCGAATGAATCAAACCATTCATCGAACGACGCACCGTCCCCGACCCCTGCTGATCCGCCGACGGAGCAACACCATTAATCACACAGTTCTCAAGATCACGCAACAACTCACGCATCCGCTCCTGCTTCTGATAATCCACCTCATCAGAAATCCCATACGCCCGCGACGCCTGAAGCGAACCCGAAACATCAATCCCTGCCGTAAAAATCTGCGTGTAGTTGCTCTTGCGAATCCGATTACTAAACCGAGCCCCAGGAGAATCATCACCCTCAAGAGCCGCGTTACCCAAGATATACAGCTCCATATTGTCCGCAAGGGCAACAGCCGTTGTCGCACCATACCCACGAACAACACCAATAAACGAACCCCCGGCATCCACACTCGTCACCAGCATCACCTCGCCGCTCTGACCAGGACGAACCAAATCACCGACCGTAAAGACACTCACATTATCAACAATAATCCCGATCGTCGTCACCGGATCAGGCGTAAAACTCACCTGATTAATCGTCCCCTTATTGGGAAGCAACGCATCCTCAATCCACTCATGCACCGTAGACATCGCCGCCCGCTTCGCATCACCAAGATGATCAAGCAAAGGCGTCTCAAACGGACTCACGATCCCAA
>JAESRA010000118.1 GCA_016764895.1 Phycisphaerales bacterium
GGGGTGGGGGGTTGTTGAGTATTGGTTTGATCCTGATCGTGGATTGCCCGAACTGGTGCGGAGTTTGGATGATGAGGGCGGGGTGATTGCTGATTCTGAGTTATCGAGATATAAGAGTTTGCTTGATGAGCATCGGCGGGCATCTGGGGTGATGGTGCCTGGGAAGGTGGAGATCACGCGGGGCGGGGCAGGTGCTGAAAGTGGGGATTTTGTGCGAATTGAGCTTTCTGAGCCTTCGCAGCGGGCGATCAAGGCGATGGTGTACAACCCGGATCGGTTGGTCCGGGCGTACCGGATTCATGAGATTGTGGACTTGGATGCCTCGGATCCGTGAGCTGAATGTGTGAATCTGGGCTTGGTTGGTCCGAGAACTTCAGTTGATCGTGAATTTGAGCCGATATAAGAGGTCTAGAAGGCTGCGCACTGGTTTGGGTGCGGGCTGTTGTATGTGAGGATTTTTGTGAGCGAAGAACCAGTACAAGACGGCGCGGCTGAAGATGGCGGGGAAGTGGACGCTGGCCCGGCGATCGACCCGGTCGAAACACTCCGGAAAGATTGGCGGAGTTTGTGGCAGACCCCGGCGTTATTGGCAACGGGTGGTGTTCTCATGCTCGGGCTGGCGTACACCATCTCGACCAAACCCGATCCGGTCATCAAACCCGCGCTCAAGCAATCCGATGCGTTGCTCAAAGCGGAACTGTATACCGAAGCCATTGAGCTACTCAATACCAAGGTGTACCCTTGGGTGGCCGACCCGGAAGGGGCGACCAACGAGGAGCGGATTCGCTATCACCTTAATAAAGCGCGTGCGATTGATCGTGGTCAGCGTGCAGCGGGGTTTGAAGATGACCGGAACCATGTGTCGATTATCCGTGAGTATTTAGAGGCCGAGCGTTTGGGGGCGTTGCTAGAGGCGGCGGATATTGCGGCTTTGTCGCGGGTGTATTTGTCTCGTGGGGAGATGGATACAGCCAAGATCCGGGCCTCGCAGATTCCTGATACACGCCGAGACTTGCGGGACGATTTGAATCACAAGATTGTCGAGAATCTACTTGATCGCCCTGTTCCCAAAATCGAGCCTGCGATGGAGATGCTCAACTTGATGCTGACTGATTCAGAACTGGCGATGGACCGGCGGGTCTGGGCGATGGAGCGTCAGGCACGGATTCAGCTTGAGAAGGGGTTTGTTGACGAGACAATTACCCGGATTCTCCGGGAGATGCCCCGGCTTGAGCGGGCACAAGCTGACGGGCGGTCGCGGCTGCATCTGCTCCTGGGGCGTGGGTATCTGATGCTGGGTGCTAACGACCATGCCCGCAAGCAGATCGAGCATGCCTATGACCAATCCGGTGCGGGGGATCCTCATTATTCAGAGATTTTACTTGCCCATGCCCAGCTCGAAGATACCGAGGGCAACACCTATGAGGCGCGTGATTTATATGCTCAGATTACTGAGAACTACTCGCGTGATCGGGTGTATCCGTGGGCACTTGTCGGGCTTGGGGAGACGCAGGCTGCGGTGAGTGAGTCTGAGCTTTCGATCGATGCTTATGAGACGCTGGTGAGCAACTATGACTCGCTGGGGATCGAGTCTGAACCGAGCCGGAATCAGGTGCTTGATTCAATACTTGCCCGGGCCTCTGATACACTGGCGGCCGGGGTTCCTGAAGACAGCTTGCGATACACCACACTCGGAGAACGGTTGTTCAAAATTGACGATCTGCCTCCAGAAATCTTCGAGATGCTGATGAACGGGCACAAGGCGATGGCGGAGAAGTTGCTTGGGAGTTCGCTCGAAGAGACACGATCACTCCTGAGTCTTGATCCATCAACCAGAGCCCAGGTCCAGCGGCATTTGATCGCCGCGGCAACCAATGCCCAGATGCACGCCGAGCGTTTTATTGTGTCGAACTTGCCTAAGCACGCGAGTTCGTTGTGGATATCTGCGGATTTGTTTGATCGGGCTGGGGATCAGCACGAGGCGATCATCGCTTTCCAGACCTATGCCAATTCGATGCCATCGGATCCTAGGTATGCCGAGGCTTTATTCCGGTTGGGGCAATCACTCAGGGCGGTGGGGGACTTTCAGAAGTCGGCAGAGATTTTTGAGCAGTTGATCCAGGACCGGGAGGGCGTTCTTGGGGCTGATATTGGCCCGTTTGCAGATGCGAGCTTTGTGCCTTTGGCTCAGGCGTATTTGTACGATGAAGATGAAGAGAATGATACCAAGGCCGAGCAGTTATTGCTGACGGTATTGAGCGGGACCAAGGTTTCGACAGAGACCGAGTTGTACCGTACTGCCCTCTTGGAGATGGCGGGGCATTATGATTCTACAGGTCGGGCGGCCCGGGCGATCGAGCGGTACGAGGAGTTTGTCGCTCGGTACGAGGGGGACCCTGAGACGGCGGTGGTGATCTTCCGATTGGCCGAGGCGCATCGGCGTATGGGTGACAAGATCGAACTCTCGATGGGCGATTCGATGCCCGCCGCTGAGCGGAATGAGCGTGCATCC
The DNA here is from genome assembly GCA_016764895.1 of Phycisphaerales bacterium. Lineage (GTDB taxonomy): Bacteria > Planctomycetota > Phycisphaerae > Phycisphaerales > UBA1924 > UBA1924. Next base: position 2,513 of record JAESRA010000118.1, read on the forward strand.
AAAATGCGGGCGCACCGAACTCGGGCCATTGAGCATTACGAGAGTGCGATCCGGGCACTGGGGGCGTTGAAGCTTGGACGGATGGGGATGTTCGAATCGATTGCTCTGCGGAATGCTTATTTCTATATGGGGGACTGTGCCTTTGATCTCAATGATTATGATGAGGCGATCCGGTACTACGACATCGCTAGGGATCGGTATTCTGATGATCCTGCGTCGCTCGTGGCGATGGTTCAGATTGTGAATTCGTATATCGCCAAGGACGAGATCGGGCGGGCCGCCACGGCCAACGAACGGGCGAGGCGGTTCTATTCCACGATCCCCGACGATGTGTGGGATGATCCGAATTTGCCTATGGACCGGGGGGATTGGGAGCGTTGGCTCGATTCGAGCGCGATGCTTCTCAGTGGTGTGATCGAACCCTGATCAAACCCTGATCGGCCTTGGCGGTGTGATCTTGCGCAGATTGTGGAGAGATGCGCACAAACAGCCGATAACTCTACCAGCACCATTGAGGTGCCCGCTGAATGGATTCGGCGGCATGTACAGCATGCGTGGAGGTCATGGATGACCAAAGAGCCAGAGCTAGAGACAAAATCACAGGGTGAACGCATCGATGTGCTGCTTGGGCAGATGAAGATGCTGTGTACTCAGATTGACCAGATCGGGCTTGAGCAGCAAAGGTTGCTCGATGAGGATCTGCTCGAAGAGTTTGTCGTGTTGCTCAATAGCCGAAATCCAAAGATTGAAACACTCGCTCAAACGGCCGAGCTTGTTGAGCAGTTATTGAATGGTCAAGGGGTTGGCCAGGTACTCGTTCAATCAGCACGCGGGCAGCTTGACGGGATGGCGGCGGTGGTTGCGGAGATCTTGAGCCGCGATGCAAAGCAGCAGGTGATTGTTGAAAAACGGCGTGATGAGTTGTCCAAGCAACTTAGCGGAGTGGGCGCGACGCGCAATGCGATGCGGGCCTACAGCGGCGGGGATCGTCGCCCGAATCCAACCCTCCAAGATCGGGAAGGTTAACCATGGATCAGCACGCGATAAGTCAGCCCGATCTTGAACCGACCAGCAGCGCAAGCTCGCTGTCTGCGGGGGATCTTGCCGAGCTGATGAACTCGTTTAACGAGGTCACCGCCAAGCTCGAAAGTACACACACACAACTCCGCGATGAAGTGGTCCGGCTCAGTACCGAACTCACACAAGCCAACGAGGCGTTGCAGCGATCCAAGCGGCTCGCTGCGTTGGGCGAGATGGCGGCTGGCATATCGCATGAAATCCGTAACCCGTTGGGTTCAATCAGGTTGTACACTCGAATGTTGCAGGACGACCTGGCCGAGATGCCAGAGCAATGCACGATTGTTGACAAGATCGGTCGCGCGGTGACGGGGCTGGATCAGATCGTCGGTGATGTGCTTGCGTTCTCGCGGGAACTCAAGGTTCGGCAGGTTGAGTATTCATCGGCATTGCTACTTAGCGATGCCTGCGATGCGTGTGCCGCCGAGCTTGATGGGATTGATGTTACCGTCAAGATTGCTGATCGATGCAGTGAGTTGATGTGCGATCCCTTGCTGATGCACCAGGCGTTGATCAACATTATTCGGAACGGGGCCCAGGCGACCCGGGACAACGGAGGCAAGGGGCTTACTCTTGGCGTTTGTCTTGATACCGAGTTGGGGGTTGCCGCTTTTGTGAGTGATAGTGGTGGGGGGATTCAAGAGGGTGTGATCGAGCGGATGTTTAACCCGTTCTTTACGACACGGGCTGCGGGGACTGGGCTTGGATTGTCGATTGTTCACAGGATTATGGACGCGCATGGCGGAGCGGTGCGTGTAGAAAATAATACAGATGATTCAGGTTGGATGTATGGGGCAACGGTGTCGTTGCTGCTTCCTGTTCGGGTTGCTAGGCCGGTGCCTGATGTTGGGCGGCCGCAAATTGTCGTTCGAGCCGGGCGGATGTCTCAGTCAAAGTTTGTACAAACAATAGCCGGGTCACACGATGTGCCCGCAATGATTGAGCCTTTGGCTCAAGGGGATGTAGCGTGAGTATCAAATCTGTTCTGGTAGTCGATGATAAAGAAATGATGCGGGATTCGGTCGGCTCGACATTGACGCGGGCGGGCTTTACTGTTCGGACTGCTGTCGATGCGCGTTCGGCACTCAAAGAGATCGCTTCGAAGCGTCCCGATGTTGTGGTGACTGATCTCAATATGCCTGGGATGACCGGGGTGGAACTTGTTGCCGAGATCCGCACGATTGATGACGAGCTCCCGGTAATCTTGATGACCGCATTCGGGACCATCGAGACCGCGGTCAAGGCGATGAAAAACGGAGCCTACGACTACATTACCAAACCATTTGAGGGCGACGAGATGACCATCGCGGTCAAACGAGCGGTTGGCCACGCGGCGGTTCTCAAAGAAAACGCGATCCTCAGGGCCAATGCGGGGCCGGGGCATTTGTCAAGCGGGCCCGTTGGGCTTGATCGGATCATCGGCAAGTCGACGGCGATTCGGAAGGTCCGCGAGCAGGTTCGCGCGGTTGCTTCGAGCCATGGAACAGTGTTGATTACGGGCGAGTCGGGTGTTGGTAAAGAAGTTGTCGCCCGCGCGGTGCATGATCTAAGCCCGCGCTGCGATTCGGCATATCTTGCGGTCAACTGTGCGGCTCTCAACGAGAGTTTGCTTGAGTCTGAGCTATTCGGTCATGAACGCGGGGCGTTTACTGGTGCAGACAAGATGCGGAAGGGCCGTTTTGAGCTTGCTGATCAGGGGTCGTTGTTGCTTGATGAGGTGTCGGAGGTGTCGCCTCAGATTCAGGCCAAGTTGTTGCGGGTTTTGCAGGAGCGGTCTTTTGAACGGGTGGGATCATCAACGACTATTGGTGTCGATGTCCGTGTGATTGCGACGAGTAATCGGGATCTTCCTAAATCTGCTGCGATGGGCGAGTTTCGCCAGGACTTGTTTTACAGGCTCAATGTGCTGCCAATCGTTATTCCACCGCTCTGTGACCGTCTTGAGGATGTGCGTCCTTTGGCCGAGCATTTTATTCGGAAGATCGCGGCCCGCGATGGTCGCCGGGCAATTCGGATGAACGACGAGGCGATCGAACTGATGGGCACATACCGATGGCCCGGAAATGTGCGTGAGTTGCAGAATATTTGTGAGCGTGCGGTGGTGCTTTCAGATCCCAGAGCCAGCGAGATTGGGCGGGCGATGCTTGAACCTTGGCTCATGGAATCACGACCGATGCCCAAGGCTACGCCCTTGCGGTCGGCGGGCAATGGGGTTGTGCAGGATGCGTCGGCTCCGGCGGGGGCATTTAGCCAGCCGCTGCAGATGGCTTCATTTTCTGAACCCAAGCTCGATTATCGGCCTGGCGATAAAACACTCTCAGAAATCGAACGCGAGGAAATCGTCGCCACGCTCCAGCGGTTCAACGGGCATCGCCAAAAGACGGCCAAAGCCCTTGGGATTGGCGTGCGGACACTGGGGCTCAAACTCAAGAAATGGAAAGAAGACAGTTTGGTGTCTCCCAACCTCTAGTTAAGAAAA
>JAESRA010000015.1 GCA_016764895.1 Phycisphaerales bacterium
AGGGAGGGAGGAAGAAAGGAGGGGAAATGAAAATGGAAATGAAAATGAAAATGGAAATGGAAATGGAAATGGAAATGGAAATGGAAATGGAAATGGAAATGGAAATGGAAATGAAAATGGAAATGGAAATGGAAATGGAGGAGGAAATGGAGGAGGAGGGAGAGGGAGAGGGAGAGGGAGGAGGGTGGTTATTGGGGTTTGGTGGTGTTGAGGATTTGTTGGTAGGAGTCGCCTGGGATGATTTGGCCTTGGATTTCTAGGAAGTGGCCTTCAAAGCAAGCGGAGCAGTTGCCTAGGCAGTCTTTGGAGGGGATGCCTTTGGTGATGAGGTCTTGGCGTTCTGCGAGGTTTCTGGGGTTGTTGATGCAGAAACGGATTGGGGGCTTTGGTGAGGTATTGGAATCCATTGTGAAGGATAGGTTAATTGTTTGAGAGGATCAGGATCATTTTTTCTAGGCGGTCGAGGCGGGCTTGGAGTTTTTGGTTTTCTGTTTGTAGATTTTGGACCTGAATATCCTTTTCTGCGCGGAGTTCTTGGATGGCGTCGACGATGAGGGCTTCATAGCCGGTTTGATCGAGGTAGAGGTAGCCGTCTTTGGCGGTGTGGACCCATTGGGGGATGACCTTGGCAACTTCTTGGGCGATGAAGCCGCGTTGGGTGCCTGGGGTGTAGGAGAAGTGGTCGCTGGGTTTGTATTGGAAGTTGACTGGGCGGAGGGCGGAGATGAGGTTGAGGGAGCCGGTCATTGGGGTGATGTTCTTTTTGAGTCGTTGATCGGAGAAGACGGCCCATGAGCCGCCGCCGGTTTTTCCTGCGGTGCCGCTGACATTGAGGTCGAAGGTTGTCGAATGCGAGTTGGTGCCAACGGTGAGGTTTCCGGCGACGAGGGTGTCTCCGTCGGGAACAGAGGAGTTGTAGACGCCTAGTGAAATGCCGCCGTTGGCGTTGATGAGCATTTTGGTTGAGCCGCTTTTTTGAACTCTGAAGATGTCGGTTCCGGAGGCGGAGTTGATGTGAAGGTTCGCGGTCGGGTTTGATGTACTGATGCCGACATTACCACTGAAGTAGTTTTTTCCGCCGACGAAGTATCCTGCGAAGCCGGTGGAGCTGCTGGTTTGGCCGTAGACGCCGTAGTTGGTTCCTGAGGTTGCTGATGCATGTCCATAGACCCCTCGACCGGTGGTACTGTCGGATTCGGCATACATGCCGAAGGTGGTTCCGGTGTCTGCCGATGCCCGCCCATGGACTCCTCGACCACTGGTGCTGCTGGTACGGCCTTGTACGCCATAGGTGACTCCTGTGCCTGCGAATGCACTTCCATAGACCCCTGTACCGCTGGAGCTATTGGCTTGGCCAAACACGCCGTAGGTGGTTCCTGATGGTGCGGGTGTAAATCCCGAAACACCTATACCACTGGAACTGTTGGAATTGCCAAGCACGCCGTAGGTTAATCCTGTGGTTGCGGCTGCATGTCCATAGACCCCTCGACCTAAGATACTGTCGGATTGGCCAAAGACACCGTAGTTTACTCCGGTGGTTGCGGCTGCATGTCCATAGATTCCTCGACCGCTGTTGCTGTTTGATAGGCCATACATGCCGTAGGTGGTTCCTGAGGTTGCGGTTGCATGTCCATAGACCCCTCGACCGCTGGAACTGTTGGATTGGCCATGGACACCATAGGTGGTTCCTGTTCCGGAGTTTGCACTCCCAAAGAGCCCTCGACCGCTGGAACTCATTGATAAGCCACGCACACCGTAGTTGGTTCCAGAGGTTGCGGTTGCAAATCCATAGACCCCTGTACCGCTGGGACTGACGGCACGGCCATACATGCCGAAGGTGGTTCCTGATGGTGAGGTTGCATTACCATACACGCCTCGACCGAGGGTACTGGCGGTTTGGCCGTTGATGGCGTAGGTGACCCCTGACGGTGCGGTGATTTCGCCGAAGATTGCTCGGGTGCCGGCTGTTTCAACATGGATTGGGTACGCGGGATTTGTGACTCCGACGCCGACATTTCCTGTGTTGTAGTAGGTGTTTGAGCCGGAGATGGACCAGTGTGAATCGCCTGGCGTGCCTGGTGCGCCGTCGATGCCGGGGTCTCCTTGGATGCCTTGTGGGCCGTTGTTTCCGGTTGGGCCTTGGATTCCTTGAATGCCTTGGGCTCCGTCATTGCCGTCGGTGCCGTCGGTGCCTGGTGCTCCATCAGTGCCGGGGTTGCCTTGTGGGCCGGTTGGGCCTTCGTTGCCTGTGAGTGCGAACTGTGCGATTGGGGTTGAGGTGACTGGATGGTTTGGTGAGAGGGTGGTGAAGGGGCCGCCGTCCATGACTGATCTCACGGAGATTTCGAGGAAGCGTTGGGAGCCGTCGAAGGCGGCTGGGCCGAAGTCGAGGTCCATTGTGAAGGTGCCTTGGGTGGCGGTGGCTATTGGTATTTCGGTGAGGCCGATTTGGATGCCGAGGTTGTCGAGGAGTCTGACTTCAAACTCATACAAACCATCGGCGGGGGCACCGGCTTCGGTGAGGTGGCCTTGGTAGGTGAAGGTGGTGGCGGACTGGGCAAAGGCTGTCGTTGACAGCACGATGGCGGTGAGGATGGCGAGTAGTTGGTGGTGCATTGAAAACCCTTTCTATATCTGTGCGTGTTGATCGGGTGATTCCGATACTTTGATTGTCACAGAATACCGAGGGTGTTCAAGGGATATTTGGATATTTATATACAAATACACAAGACAAATGCTTGTGTTCGAGAGTTATTCTTGTTTGAGAGGAAATTAGTCGTCGGTGGGGACGACGGCGAAGGTGGTGTTCATGGCTTGGATGAGGGAGGCGTGGATTTGTTGGTCGAGGTTTCTGACGAGGAAGGCGTGGCGGTCTGTGAGGGTGCCGGTGTTGATGGCGGCGGCGCAGATGGCTGCGCTGGCGGCTTGTGGGCCTGCGAAGTTTTGGGTGAGTTGGGCGACTTGCCAGGCTTCGGTGTTTCGGCCAACCATCAGCAGGGCGGCGTGGTAGGCGGCGGCTTGGTCGGTTGCGGAGTCTATGAGGTTGTTGTAGGAAACGGAGGAGTTTGGATCGATTTGGGTGATTTCATCGGCGAGCTTTGAGACGGCGGCGAGTTGGTCGCTGATTTGGTCGGGGGAGGTGATGGTCATGGCGAGGGCTTGGTAGCGATGGTTGTTGATGAGGAGTTGTGCGAGGGGTTGGCCGTAGTCTGCGAGGGATTGGGCGACTCGTTTGGAGTTGGCGTTTTCGAGTCCTTGGTCGATCCATGTGAGGATGGAGTCGGTGTCGCCTGTGACGAGTGCGAGGTCTGACCAGATGCCGAAGCCGAAGGTTGAGTTTGTGCGTTTGTTCCATGTTTTGATGGCGATGGCGCGGGTTGAGTTGATTTGGTCGAGTACGGATTGGTCTTTGATGTCGAGTGATGCGAGGGTGAGTTTTGTTTGGTTGTAGAGGGCGGTCATTTCGTCGAGGTCTGATTTGGAGTAGGTTGCGGCGTATGGGCCTTTGATGAGTGCGTGGAGGTTGAGCATGATTTGGCAGGCGCCTTTGGCGGCGGGGGCTTGTTGGTTTGCGAGTGCGAGTTTGTTCATGGAGTCGTAGAGGTATTCGGTTTGGTCTGGGGCGTGTGTTGTTGGGGCGGAGTTGTCGAAGGCGAGTGCGAGGAAGGCTTGGATGTTCTTTTCGGTCATGGTGCCTGTGCGGGCGTGGTGTGGGCGTCCGTTGCGGTAGGCGATGGCTGCGGGTGCTTGGTTGATGTAGGAGGCTTCGAGGACGAACTGTGCGTCTTGGCCTCTTACGAAGAATACTTGTTGGTTTGATTGGTTGAAGTTTTTTCGGGCGGCGGTCCACTGGTCGCGGATGTCGCGGGCGTCGTCGTAGAACTCTGGGAGGACGACGACGAAGGCGATGGCGGAGGGGTCGTCTTTTGTGGCTTCGACGGCGTCGTCGATGGCCATTATTTGTGTGGAGATTTGTTGGAGTGAATTTGGTGCTGTGCTATTTGAGGCGGGGCTATGGGGAGCTTGGATCGCGGTGGCGGTGGTGGTGGTGGAGAGTCCGAGAAGAAGGGCTGCTGTGAGGACTGGTACGCTTGGCATGGTTTGATCCTTTTCCGTGGGGTAGGTACGGGGTGGGGATCGGCTTGTTTTGTGGATGTATTTAGGGGGATGGGGAATCGCGGGAATGAAAAAACACCCCGACGAACGGGGTGTTTGGTTTGGGGGGTTGGG
>JAESRA010000119.1 GCA_016764895.1 Phycisphaerales bacterium
GCCTTCCATGCTGATCCGCATCGGGTTCTTGATGGTGAGGCCAAGCCCTACGCGATTCTGATTCCGCCACCGAATGTGACGGCCGCCCTCCACCTCGGTCATGCCCTCAATAACTCGATTCAGGACATCTTGATCCGGGCCCACCGGATGAAGGGATTTGAAACGCTTTGGATGCCTGGGACGGATCATGCCGGGATTGCGACGCAGACGATGGTGGATAAGAAACTCAAAGAAGAAGGCAAGCCCGGCATCGCCGAGTATAAAAAACGAGAACTCGCCGGCGAACCCGGACGCGAAGAGTTCCTCAAACTCGTCTACGAATTCAAAAACCAATACCAAACCCGCATCACTGAACAACTCATGGCGATGGGGTGTTCGTGTGATTGGGAGCGGCGGCGGTTTACGATGGATGATATTTGCGCGCGGGCCGTGCGTGAGGCGTTCTTTCGGTTGTTCAAAGATGGGCTCATCTATCGTGGCAAGCGGCTGGTCAACTGGGACCCCGTCACGCAGACCGCGCTGGCTGATGATGAAGTTGAGATGGAAGATGTCAAGGGGCATTTTTGGTACATGAAGTATCCGGTTGTTGATGATGCGGGCAATGAGACCGGCGAGTTTGTGACGGTGGCGACGACTCGGCCTGAGACTTATCTTGGGGATACGGGTGTGGCCGTGAATCCCAAGGATCCCAAACACGCTAAGTTTATTGGGAAGAAGGTCAAGCTGCCGTTTGTTGGGCGGGTGATTCCGATTATTGGTGATGACTATGTGGTGATGGCCGACCCGGAGAGTTCCGATGCCAAAGCGCAGTACGCCTCGGGTTTTTTGAAAGTGACACCAGCACACGATCAAAATGACTGGATGATCGGGCTTCGGCATGATCTTGATGTCATCAACATCATGGCCCCGGATGCGAGCATTTCCGATCAGCATGGATGGGAAGATGTTGGCGAGGCATCGCAGTTTGTTGGTCTTTCGCGCGAAGATGCACGGGTGGCCATCGAAAAGGCGTTTGATGATGCGGGGCTGCTGGAAGCTAAGAAGCCGTATATGCATGCGGTGGGTCATTCGTACCGGAGTCACGCGGCCATCGAGCCATATTTGAGCGATCAGTGGTACTGCAAGGTGACGGACGACAAACTGAGGGGCAACGCCCAGCGGGCCCTTAAGCCCGAGCAGCGGACGGAAACAAGTCTCCAAGCATGGCCAGAATCCGCTCCCTCTTCTCCCGGTAGAACGGGCTTCCAGCCCGTTTCTTCATCCACACCAATTTCAAACGAACTCTCAATCCACAACCGAAACCTCCCCCACTGGCAACTCGGAGGCAGCACCTACTTCGTCACCTTCAGTGTCAAAGACGGAACCATGAGCGAGCATGAACGCTCAATCGTCCTCGATTCATGTTTCCATTTCAATAACGACCGAGCCATCGTCCGTCTCGTCACGGTGATGCCTGATCATGTCCACATCCTTATTACACCACAAAAACTGGGCGACGATGAGTGGTACCCACTCCAAGACATTATCCACAGCATCAAGAGTTTCACTGCCAACGAGATCAATCGAAGCCGTAAGGATTCTGGGACATTTTGGCAAGCCGAGTACTTTGATCGGATCGTTCGTGATGAAGATGAGTTTGTCGAAAAATGGAACTACATGTTGAAGAATCCTGTGAAGGCAGGTCTGTGTGAAGAGCCGGGTAAATATGCGTGGACTCGACGGGGTGATGAGGAATCAAGAAACGGGCTGGAAGCCCGTTCTACCGAGGAATCCACCGATGGAACGATGAACTTCTTCCCGGCTCGATACGCCAAGACCTATGAAACCTGGCACGACAATCTTCGGGACTGGTGCATCAGCCGCCAACTCTGGTGGGGGCACCGGATTCCGGTGTGGAGTACAGATCCAAATGCCAATTATTCTAGTGAACTCGATGCCATTGTCGCAATAGAGAAACAAAAGGCAATTTTCGATAAATATCGAGATACAGAATCTGTGTGTATCCGTATCAGCTCAGACCATGAAGGACCATTCATTTCAAGAACCATTGATGATCAGAATCCAATTGAACTGACAGATCACTTTACAGCTTGTATAAGGACTCCTACTCCTTCAATCATCGCCGAGTTTAAAAACGCGGGATTCCGTCAAGACCCCGATGTCCTCGACACCTGGTTCTCCTCCGCGCTCTGGCCGCTCTCCACAATGGGTTGGCCTGATGGCGAAAAAGCAAATAGAGAAATCAAAGGCATTAACGACTTTCCAGAACTTCTAAACGCATTCAATCCATCCTCAGTCCTCACCACTGCACGCGAGATCATCACGCTCTGGGTGTCGCGGATGACGATGTTTAATCGGTATTTCCTGGATTCTTCCGGTAGAACGGGCTTCCAGCCCGTTTCTTCAGATCAATCAACCACACAAAATAGCGGGAAAGACAACGGGCTGGAAGCCCGTTCTACCAAGACTCCCGGCCCAGCCCCCTTCAAAGATATCTTCATCCACGCCATGATCCAGGATGGCCAAGGACGCAAAATGTCCAAGTCGCTCGGCAATGGCGTCGACCCGCTCGACATTATTCATTCTCATGGGGCCGACGCGATGCGGTTTACGCTCTGCCAGATGACCACGCAGACCCAAGATGTTCGCATGCCTGTTGAGTTCGACAAAGCCACCGGCAAGAACACCTCGCCCAAGTTTGACATTGGCCGAAACCTATGCAACAAACTCTGGAACGCATCAAAGTTCGCCATGATGATGCTAGACCCCCCAAACCCCCCAATGGGTACACCTGCTCCGATGGATGGTTTACCAATTGATCCACAAGAATTATCACTCGTCGATCGCTGGATGCTCTCGCGTGTTGTCCATGCAACAGGCGCGATCAACGCCGCGTTGCGGAACTACATGTTCAAGGATTATGCCGATGCGATTTATGATTTGCTTTGGCGGGATTTCTGTGATTGGTATCTCGAATCGATCAAGCCAACCGTTGCAAGCGATGCCAATCAGGCGGCGGTGCTTCGGCTTGTTCTTGATTCGATTTTGCGTTTGATGCACCCCGTCACGCCATTTATTACCGAGTCGATCCACGAACGGCTCTCGGCGATCCCGATGCGTGAAATCACCGGGTTCTCGTTCGATCAAACGCGCACCAATGACACGCTCTGCCAGTCTGGTTGGCCATCGCCGGACCTTGATTTGCGTGACGAGGTTGCCGAGGAAGCGTTTGACCGGATTCGGACATTGATCACACTCATCCGCGAGATCCGTGCATCCAACAAAGTCCACGCCAAGCGATCCATCGTGCTGCATGTCTCAGGATCACTTGCCGACGACATTACGCGGTGGTCGCCGCTCGTCGAAACGCTTGGGAACATCAAGGAAGTGACTTCAAATGAAGCCCCAGAAGCAAGCGCGGCCTTTGTGTTTGAAGGCAGCGAATACCGCTTGAGCGATCTCGCCGACGCGGTTGACGCCTCGGTCGAAAAAGAACGGCTCACCAAAGAACTCGCCGATCTTGAAAAATCCATCAAGGGACTCGAAGGCCGCTTGTCGAATCCGGGCTACACCGACAAAGCACCCGAACACCTCGTCAACCAGACCCGCGCCGAACTCGAACAGAAAATCCAAGACCGTGATTCGATGAAAGCATCATTGGACAAGCTCGGATGATGCGATTGTTGTTAGTCGCGGCGGTTGTTGGATCGGCATTGCTGCCGATGGGCTGTTCTTCTTCATCTCTGAAATCCACCCCCCAATCCACCCCCCAATCCACCCCCCAA
>JAESRA010000120.1 GCA_016764895.1 Phycisphaerales bacterium
CTCGATCATCATGGGATCGATCGGTGCCACCTTCATCCTGATCCCCCACCAGATCGTCGCCCTACTCTCCGACCAACCCGCCCACGCCGAAATCGTTCCCCAACTCCTCGTCGTCTGCGGCATCGTCCAAGTTCCCTTCGCAATCGGCATCGTGTTCCGATCCGCAATGCGCGGAGCCGGGGATGTCAAGGTTGTGATGGCACTGACATGGACTGCGACCTACGCCATTCGCCTGCCCATCGCCTACATCCTCTCAGGCGTGGACATTCCACTCCCCCACTTCCTCGGAGGCGGCGTGCTCGAAAATCCTGACCTCCTCAGATCCGCCTTTGGGCTAGAACCCGGCCTCACCGCCCTCTGGATCGGACTCTGCACCGAGATGGCGATTCGAGCCCTCCTCTTCGCGGCCCGCTTCTTCCAAGGCGGCTGGCTCAAAGCCAAAGTCTAAATAGCGTCCAACCTCTGGGTGCCACTACTCGCCGTCCTGGGCGTAGTAGTGTCTTTGGTCGACTCAGAAACTGTACACAAATCGAAGACACTACTGCGCATAAGAATGCGAGTAGTGGCACCCTTTCTTTCTTCTCTTCCCCCAATGGCCAGTCCCTAGTGGCCAATCCCTTCTTAAAAACCCTTCTTAAAAAAAAGAAGCCCCCGGCGTCGAAACGCCGGGGGCTCTTGTTTGTAGAAGATGAAATCTTCAGGTCAAATGATTACGGGGTAGGGCAGCCTGCGCCGTACTCAGCAAGGAATGCTGAGATGTCGAAGAAGTCAAAGACGGTATCGCCGTTGTAATCGACCGAGTTGGCCAAGAAGAACGAGATATCGAAGAAGTCAAGAGTTCCATCACCGTTCAGGTCAGCAGGACATGGTACAACACCGCCTGGCCCGTAAAGGACAGTCTGGAAGTGTGCAGCTGGGACATAGCCTGAACCAGGGGCGCCGCCACCGGTTGTACATGCCAAGCCACCGAACCACCAAGGACCGTCAAAGACGATACTGCCGGTAACGGAGTCGAGGGTACCAGTGTTGAACACATCTTCGGTAACGCCAGCGGTTGGGCCGTCGGATATCCAGCTCCAAGTACCTGCGATGGAATCGAACTCTGGGTGACCAGGAGTTGGTGAACCAAAGATAACACCAGTGGTGCCGAAGTTCAGGATATCGCCATCGATACCGGTTGAAGGGTCCGAGTCGCCATCAGCGTTGTCAACATCGACGGTGCCGGGCTGATTGTATGTCAGTGACCAGCCCCAGTCAGCAAGGCCGTCGCCATCGGGATCGATGTCGGGTACGCCTAGAAGACCAGTGAACCGCAAATCCATCCGCTCGTTGTGAACCGCGGCTCCTTGAAGATCGGAATCGGTATCAGCGATTTCGAAGATCAATGAAGTACCGAAGGTGCCGGAAGCACCCAAGTCAATATCAGCGGTGTAAACTGCAACGAACTCGTCATTTGGATCGGAAATCTCGCCTGGAAGGTTGAAGAGACCGATTGCGATGAGTGGCTCGTTGATTGACTGGAACTCAGGACCACGGCCATTCATGGCGTCGTAGTAAATCCAGTTGCCTGCGAACCCTTCAACGCCGTCGCCGATGCTGTCAAGGTCGGTGTCGGTGTCTTGGTGATTGGTGACCCAGTGGATCTGTACACTGTCAACGACTGTGTCCATAGCGATATCGCCCCAATCGAAGAAGTACTCTTCGGTGGTGTATACCACTGTACCACCGGTGGTGGTAGTCATGCCATCGATACCATAGTAGTAAGCGGTTGTATCGCCGAAGTCGGCACACTGGGCACCGGTATCAGCAATCCAGATCGCTGGACTAGCACCGACACCGGCCGGGCTCTGAACGCCATCCTGAATCAGGGTGGTGATCTTTTCGCCGGTTACGATGTTAAAGTAAATGTGAGCAACATGCTTGATTTGACCATCGGTCGGATCAACTTTTGTTGGTGTGTTGCTTGCGGCCGCGGTGCTGGCAATACCAGCAGCAAGGGCCAAGCTAAGTGCATTTTTCGCCTTCATGGAAAGCTCCTCTATAAACAAGTTAAATGTGAACCACAACTCGAACCATGTGTCATAACGGACACACGGATACGAACAAAATCGTGCGGCAAGAAAGAAATCTTGCCACATACCGAACACATTGTGACCGCAATCGGGTTCTCTCTCACCCAGGCTTTACACAGACCCCACGAAATGGTGCCTGACAAAATTGACCTTTGCGCGGTATCTTCGCATACAACGAAGATCGTACGGCTGACTACATATCTCATACCACAGAAACTCAGTGGTACTCTCCCACGAATATACAGGTTCTAGCGGAGATTGCAAGAGGCGATGAGCTGAATTTGCTCATAAATTTATAAAAAGATCCGATATCTCACGCCTCACAAAAGCCGAACGCCTTTATTTCCACTAGTTTGAACACTCATTGGCGGGAATCGTATTGCCAGCTTCCTCTGCAAATCTCACAAAAAACGCCCCAGCGTCATGAGGACCGGGCGAAGCCTCGGGATGGTACTGCATCCCAGCAATAGACCGATCATTCCGCTTCAAGCCCGCCACCGTATCATCATTGAGGTGCCGATGAGTCACAATCAAACCAGTATCCACGCATGAATTCTCGTCAACTGCAAACCCATGATTCTGACTGGTGATACTCACTTGCCCGCTCGAAATTTCAACAATGGGATGATTGATCCCACGATGCCCGAACTTGAGCTTATAGGTCGAAGCACCATGAGCCAGTGCCAGTACCTGATGTCCGAGGCAAATGCCATAGATCGGAAATGATCGAATCTCATCGTCATGGACGAGTTCTCGGACCATCGAAACAAATTCAGCCAAGGCACCCGGATCACCAGGACCATTGGACAAGAAAACACCATAAATTGAACCATCAAGGAGCATGCCTTTGATTTTGGAAGCCGAGATCGTCATCGGCAGCACCACCGGATCACACCCCACATCCACCAAGCACCTCAAAATATTCTCTTTGACCCCACAATCAATCACCCCCACTGGAATCGCAGCCTGATCAGATTCGCCGGCCAAATGCTTCCATTGACCGCTCGGCTGCGCCCATGAACCGTCCGATCCAGACCCGGCACCTGAAGCAAAATCCGTTCCAGCCATCGAACCGGTGGCCTGAGCCCGCTGAACCAACTGGGCATCGGTCTGTTTATGATCCCCGCAAATGACCCCTTGGACCGCCCCCCCCGACCGAAGCAATGTCGTAATCGCCCGCGTATCAACCCCAGAAATCCCCTGCACCCCAGCGGCCTTGAGCTGCTCGTCAAGACTCATCGAAGCCCGATAATTCGAATGCAAATCCACATACTCATGAACCACCATCCCCGACACCTGAATTTTGCGAGATTCCATATCCCGCTCGTTCATGCCAGAGTTTCCGATCATCGGAGCGGTCTGCACAAGGATCTGCCCCATGTAGGACGGATCGGTGAGCGATTCCTGATATCCGCTCATAGCGGTGTTAAAAACAACCTCCCCGCCGCCATCTATATTGGCACCAAATCCAAAGCCCTCAAAGATTTCCCCAGTAGACAACGCAAGGCGGACACGATTTTGGTCGGTGGTGGTGCTCATAATGTGTAGAGTGTAGGAATCCAATGTCCATGCTTCCCTTCCATCCAGCCCCCCAACCCCCCCAAAGTGAAGATCACGGCGCCGTCGGTGATACATTTGTCCGCGTCGCCATCGAACGGGGGCTCGACCGAGCCGACGGACTCACCTACCGCACCGATCTGGATGTCCAAACGGGCCAGCGCATCCGCGTCCCGGTGGGCCGGTCCAATACCCCCACCGACGGCTTCGTCATCGAAGTCGCCGGGCCAGAACTCGCAGATGGGTTCGATATTTCTAGGGTCAAAGCGATCACCTCGACCACCCCAATCGTCATGGCTCCCCTGCAACTCAAGCTCTGCCAGTGGATTGCCAAGTACTACGCCTGTCCATTAGGGCTGGTCATGGCCGCCGCGATCCCCAAAGCCGTCAAGCAGCAAACCGGCAAGCGAACCATCCAAATCCTCACTCTGGCCGACCCACTCCCCACCCCCCAAACCCCCCAA
>JAESRA010000121.1 GCA_016764895.1 Phycisphaerales bacterium
CAATTTCCCCCCCAACTCCCCCCAGACCACACCGCATCCCGCCTAGACATCCAGTCCCCAGTTATCACCCCCTCCACCCAAAGATGGTCCGAGAGCCCCATCTGCGGCTCCGGAGACGATGTTGACGAGGATGAGGCCTACTTTCTCGATGACGATGATGACGATGATGACGACGACGATGAAAATGACGAATACGACGACGACGATGACGATGATTTAGACGATGGCGACGATGAAATCGAGCCAGACAAAAATCAAGACGATGAAGACTTCTGACCCCCACCCCCCCAAAGTGAATGCTTTGGAAATCACACGGGTCGCCATTCAGGAGGACCCGTCGATGACCAGCAACTCTTCAAGCAACTCTTCAAATAATCGCCGCTCAGGCGACCGCCGCAAAGACCCCAACGGCGCCCCCCCCCCAGGCACCGTCATCGACCGCCGCCTAGGACTCGAATCACGAGCCTCAAACTCACCAACAGACGACTCCGCCCCAACCACCAACGGCAAACTCGTCACCTCCAAAAAATCCCCCAACAAAAAAACCGCCACCACAGGCCTCGAAAGAAAACGAGGCCGAGGACGCCGACTCTCAGAGTTCACCAAATCCGCCGAAGAAGGCGAAATGACCCCAGAACAATTCCTCTTCCTCATGGCCATCGACGCCTTCAAAAAAGGCAACGACCGCATGTTCCCAACATGGACCGATGTCCTCGAAGTCGTAAGGCTCCTGGGCTACCGCAAAACAATGGGCTCAGAACTCAACCTCACCAACGCCGAAGACTGGCGCGAATCCCCACACACCCCCGCAAATGTCCGCCCAGACCGCTGGGCCTCCCGCTTCACCGCCGAAGAATCCGACCAAATCACCGTCGGCTCAGTCGGCCCAAAAAGCCTCAAAACCGAATCCGAACTCACCGACGAAGCCCTCGAAGCCTTCGAAGCCGCCTTCGGCCCAGAAAACGAAATCGATGAAGACTTCACCGACGCCTCCATCAACGAAGACTTCACCGACCTCGAAGACGACCTCTCAGAAGCCGCCTAAACACCCTCTTGGTAGAACGGGCTTCCAGCCCGTTTCTTCAACCGCACCACAATAAAAACGCACAGCCCAAAGCCGTGCGTTTTTTTATTCAACTATTGAATCAACACATGAATCAACACATCATTTATCTTCGTAATACGAAATATTGATCTGCGTGTACTTCGACCATTCATCCGGCAAATCCTCATCCTGAAAGATCGCCTGCACCGGACATTCATCAACACACAGTCCACAATCAATACACACATCCGGGTCAATATACAACTGATCCGCCGTCGCAAAGTCAGGCTCATCCTTCGTCGGATGAATGCAATCCACCGGACACGCATCCACACACGCCGTATCCTTGGTAGCAACACAAGGCTCTGCAATAATATGAGTCATCCGCTTACTCCTTACTCGGCACCGCCACCATCGACAACGCCGTCCATTTTCTACACCCCATTCTACGCCGCAACACCCCCATCGGCCAACCCACCCCAAACCCCCCTTTTTCTCCCTCCTTCCTTCTTTTCTTCCTTTCCTCCTTCTTTCTTCCTAGTCCCATCCTCGTTCCTTCCTTCCTTCCTTTCTTCATTTCTTCCCTTCTTTCTTCCTCCCTCTCCCATTCTGATGGGAGAGGGCCGGGGTGAGGGCTCCATGTCCTCCTGTCTTCCTCCCTCCACTCTGACTTCTCTTCATCTTCCTCCCTCTCTTGCTTCCTCTCTTGCTCCTCCCCCGTCCTGACGGGGGAGGTGGCCGAATCTTCGAGGTCGGAGGGGGTCTTTCTTATTTCTTCTCCCCCATCCCGGCGGGAAAAGCGACCAAGTCTGGGTGGTCGAAATCGAAAGGGATCTTTCATTCTCTTCCTTCTCTTCTCTTCCCCAATTCCCCTCTTCTCTGTGCTCTCTGTGCCCTCTGTGGTAAAAATCACCCCACATTCCCTACCATCCCAAATGACCGAAAAAACCCAAAAACACCACATCCCCCAAGACCGAGCCGACACACACATCCAATGGCTCAAAGAACTCACCAAAATCCCCACCGCAGCAGGCCATGAACATCGAGTCATCGCCTGGATCAACCACTGGATCAACGACCGCCCAGACCTCTCCTCAAAAACAGACACCCACGGCAACATCGAAATAAGAATCACCAACAACCAAAAAACCAACAACCCAATCTACTTCACCGCACACCTCGACCACCCCGCCTTCGTCGTCAACGAAATCCTCTCCAAAGCAGAACTCATCCTCGAGTTCAGAGGAGGCGTCATGGACGACTACTTCCCAAACGCAAAAATAAGAATCCACACCCCCACCGAATCCGAACCAGAATCCTACACCCTCGCCACAATCTCCGAAGAAATCAAACCAGAAGATTCAGACAATACACCCCCAAACAAACGCTACCACGCCATCCTCGAAAACCCAAGACCAATAGAACTCAACTCCATCGCCACCTGGGACCTCCCAGACCAACACATCACCACCGACACCGACGGCAAACAAATACTCTACACCAACGCCTGCGACGACCTCGCAGCAGCAGCCGCAGCCCTGGCCGCACTCGACGAACTCCGCCACGACCACTGCCCAAACGACATCCGCCTCCTCTTCACCAGAGCCGAAGAAGTCGGCTTCATCGGCGCCATCGGCGCATCCCGCGACCACTTCATGCCCAAGGCATCCCGCATCATCGCACTCGAAAACTCAAGAGCCTTCGAAGACTCCCCAATCCACGCAGGCCCAATCGTCCGCGTCGGCGACCGCATCTCCATCTTCTCCCCAGACCTCACCGGAGCCATCGCCAAAGTCGCCGAATCAATCTCAGGCGGCGCATCCACCCCCACCGCCTCACAAAAAACCTCCGACATGCCCACCTGGAAATGGCAACGAAAACTCATGGCAGGCGGAGCCTGCGAAGCATCCGTCTACTGCGCCTACGGCTACACCGCCACCTGCCTCTGCCTCCCCCTAGGAAACTACCACAACATGGCCAACCTATCAGAAGCCCAAGCCGGAACCCACGAACAAGATTTCGGCACCCCCCCAAGAGTCGGCTGTGAACACATCGGCCTAGACGACTACCAAGGCCTCATCGACCTCCTCATCGCCATAGGAAAAAACCTCCCCAACTCCCCCGCCTTCATCGACCGAATAGAAAAACTCTGGACCGACAAACAATCCATCCTCAACACCTAACCCTCACCACCTATAAGCCGGGTGCCACTACTCGCCGTCTTCGGCGCAGTAGTGTCTTATCTCATTTAATCTTCCCCCTCTTTACTTTGGGGGGGCACCATCTTCCGCCACCCTTTATTCAAACCTTCAAGCGACCACTTCGCTCCACACCACAAACAGCGATCACTCCCCTCTTCGATCTCCATCTTGCACGCCAAACACACTCATCCATCGAATTTTACAAATCGGCGTCGAAACCGCCGACTACTGCTCGACAACCACCACCACACCACAAACACACCAAAGACCGCCCCCCAATACCAAAAAAAGAATCCCCCAGGATTCGTGTTGCTATTGACCATCTGCATCACCCCCGACAACGCCATAAACCCAATCCCCACCACCACCGAACACAACAAAATCACAAACACAACCCCCGCCAAAACAGACCGCCAAAAAACACACGCCGGCGTCCCAAAGATAACCGTCCGCTTCTCCATCCAAACCTCTTCTCTGCGCCCTCAGCGACCTTTGCAACCTCTGCGTACAAATCCTATTCTTTCTTAACCATAAAAAACCCGCTCAAAAGCGGGCTCTCAAAGTTCTATTCTTCAATCAAACACCCATAAACCAACTCAGACCTCGTCGGCCTTGGCGATCATCCACTCCTCAAGATCCACAGGCGCCTGCCGACCAAAGATCGACACCAACACACGAACCATCCCCTTCTCAGGGAACAACTCATCAACAGTCCCCTCATAGTTCTCAAAGGCACCCTCACGAATCGTCACATTCTCACCCTTCTCGAACATCAACTTAATCGTCGGCTCGTCCTCAGGCTTCCGCGAATCAAGCAGCATCTTCTCGGCCTCGTGCATCTCCATCGCAGTCGGCCGTCCAGCCGTCCCAATAAAGTCACCCACACCAGTCGTCTCTTTAATCAAGAAGAAAATGTCCTGCGGAATCCGCCCATCATCTTCAAGCCGCATCTCAACGAACACATACCCCGCATACAACTTCTCTTCCTTAATCTTCGTTTTCCCACCCTTAATCGTCTTGATCTTCTCAGTCGGCACCAAAATCCGCCCAACCAAGTGCGTCATGTTCTCGATCTGAATCTTCCGCAACAAAGTCTGCTGAACCGAGTTCTCCTTATTAGAAGCAACCCGCAACACAAACCATTGCATCCCCTCCTGAACCAAAGGCTCATCAAGCCCGATCCGCCCTTCAATCTGAGGCACATCCTCACGCAAATCCGTCGCCGTCGTCCCCGATACAGAAGGCCCCCCAACAGGAGCCGCTGAAGAATCAGGAGCAGCAGCCGATGCCGACGGCGCCGAAGGTGCATCAGCAATCGCCTCAGCAGCAGCCTCGGTCGTCACAACCTCAGGAGTCGCCTCAGCAGCAACAGGAGTCGTCTCAACAGTCGTCTCAACAGGAGTCACAGCATCGCTGCCCGCAGACTCTCCGCCGGCATGCTGCTCTTGCTGATCCTCAACCGGATTGTTCATTTCATCATTCATAATCAGCCCCGTTTCCCATTCTGTCCAAACCGTGCCCAACTGTCAATACATTCCCCAAACTCACCGCTCCAGTACGCCAATGGCACTGAAAATATACGAAAAACTCATATCAACAATATACAAAATCCCCGCAATCAAAAAGGTCGCCACAATCACAACGATCGTCGATCCCTTCACCTCGCGGTACGAAGTCCAGTTCACTTTCTTCATCTCGCCATCGGTCGCGATCAAAAACTCCACAGGCCGCCTGGCAATCCCCACATACCAATACAAAAATCCAGCACCGATCATCATAATCCCAACAGCAACACCCGTCTGCAAATACTGCACAGGGTAAATCGGCGTGCTCGTCGCACTCCGAACATCAGCACTCATCAAAACCTGATCCATCCCCCCAGAAACCACCCGAACACGCTCAGCATCACCAGCCGTATCACGCGTCAACTCAGAATCAAACCCCACAACAACAAGCGAAGAACGATTCCCGCGATCAGGAACAAACGCCTCAACCACGCCACGCCCAAACTCAACCAACTCATCGCTCGAACCTAAGTACCCGATCAACGCAACAGTCTCGCCAACAGCAATACGCTCGTTCTCCGTCGCCCCCGCATTAATCTGCGTATCACTCAGCGAAAATGTCCAACTCCGAGCAGGAATCCGCACCGCACTCGTCTGTTGCCAGCCCCAACCAGCACCCGTAAGTACCATGACCCCAACAAACAACGCGGTCATCATCCGCATCCAGTATCCTTGCCCCTGCTTGTATATTCCCATAGCCATCGTTGCAAGGCCCTCGCTGTTCTCATTCTCAACCCAAAGCAGAATGCAAAGTGCAATCCACTCCGACCCAATCCACTCCGACTCAAACCACTCCGACTCAAACAAGTCATCCGAACTTCAATAAACACGGCAGGAAGGATTCGAACCTACGACCGGCGGATTTGGAATCCGCTGCTCTACCAGACTGAGCTACTGCCGTAGCTACGAGGGATTAGGGACTAGCCATGAGCCACTAGGGAATGCGTCCAATGCCTTCTCTTACCCCAGTGGCCAGTGGCTAATCCCCAGTCCCTTCTTCGACTTATTTCCTCTTAATCTTGTGCAGCGTGTGCTTACGCAATCTCGGAGAATACTTGTTGTACCCCTCCTTGACCCGGTCATCAATACCACCCTTGACATTAATGCTCGTGCGATAATTCAAATCACCAGTCTCACTGCATTGCAGCCAAACATACTCACGCGCACCTGATTTCTTCTTGGCCATGATCGGCCTCCTCTTCTATATTCAGCCCGCCACCAGCAGACATATCGTTTCGCCAAACCGGCCCGAAAGCTTCCGCCTTCGGGCCGGGGAATTTATATTTTCAAACCAGATCAAACCAATATCAGAATCAAACCCAATATCAAGTAATGATCTCAATCACAGTACCCGAACCAATCGTCCGGCCACCCTCACGAACCGCAAACCGCAGCCCGTTCTCCATAGCAACCGACTTGTCACCAAGATCGATCTCCATAGTCACATTGTCACCAGGCATGCACATCTCAGCCTTAGCACCACCATCACCAAACAGGTTCAATACCTGACCAGTCACATCAGTAGTGCGGAAGTAAAACTGTGGCTTGTACCCAGCAAAGAATGGTGTATGACGACCACCCTCGTCCTTAGTCAAGACATAGACCTGACCCTTAAACTTCGTGTGCGGCAAGATCGAACCAGGCTTGCAAATCACCTGACCGCGAGTAATACCTTCCTTCTCAATGCCACGCATCAGCACGCCGCAGTTGTCACCAGAAATCGCAGAATCAAGCGTCTTGTTGAACATCTCGACACCAGTAATCGTGGTCTTGGTGCTCTCAGCAGCAAGACCAACAATCTCAGCAGCATCGCCAACCTTGACCGTACCACGCTCAACACGACCCGTAGCAACAGTACCACGGCCCTTAATCGAGAACACATCCTCAACCGAAATCAAGAACGGCTTATCGTTCTCACGCTCAGGCTCAGGAATGTAGGTGTCGAGTGCATTAAACAACTCATCAAGACACTTGCACTTCTCGTCGTCCTCTGGGTTCTCCAAAGAAGACTTCGACTCACCACGGATCACCGGGGTATCGTCGCCTGGGAACTCGTACTTGTCGAGCAGTTCCCGGATCTCCATCTCAACGAGATCAAGCAACTCATCGTCATCAACAAGGTCAACCTTGTTCATAAATACAATAATGTAAGGCACACCCACCTGACGAGCAAGCAAAACATGCTCACGAGTCTGAGGCATCGGGCCAGAATCAGCAGCAACCACAAGGATCGCTCCGTCCATCTGAGCCGCACCAGTAATCATGTTCTTGACGAAGTCAGCGTGACCAGGACAGTCAACATGCGCGTAGTGACGAGCTTCTGTCTCATACTCCACATGTGCCGAATGAATCGTCACCGTCTTGTTGGAGTCACGCACAGTACCACCCTTGGTGATATCAGCGTATGACTTTGCTTCAGACAAACCCTTGGCCGCCGCGCGAGCAACAAGAGCTGCAGTAAGGGTCGATTTACCGTGGTCAATATGACCAATCGTCCCGACATTCACATGCGGTTTGTTCCGCTCAAAGGTTCCCTTTGCCATTGTTCGATTCCTCTATCTTGTTTCTGACGCGACCAACTCAAATAACTCGTCTTCATGGCCGCAAACTCTGTTTTCCCGAGCCAACCGTTCGCGATCAACTCCTGAACAATCTACATTCCAAGCCCGCCATCTCAACAACCATCCAAGGGCAATAAACCCCTAAAAAGCCGCCTCAGTGCCGAGCAAAAGCCGCTAGAGAGAGTCGAACTCTCGACCTCACCCTTACCAAGGGTGCGCTCTACCACTGAGCTACAGCGGCACAAACACCGCCCGGCTGTTCAACCGAGCGGGATGGG
>JAESRA010000122.1 GCA_016764895.1 Phycisphaerales bacterium
CCCCAAGCCCCCAAGAATCTCCCGTGAACCCGCCCCCATCAATCCAACGCAACCACCACCCAATCCCACTCCAAGACCCCGCCGCGGACACTCTTCACTTTGGGGGGGTTCACTTTGGGGGGCTTTACTTTGGGGGGCTTTACTTTGGGGGGCTTTACTTTGGGGGGTCCTTCGATCCTCCACATCTTGGGCACGCCTCCCTCCCCCCCCAAGCCGCCCATCAACTCGAGCACCAACTCAAACTCCCCGCAGGATCATGCCGCCTCATCTATGTCCCCGCCGCACGATCTCCCCACAAAGAATCCGCCCCCACCGCAGACCACCACCGCCTGTCAATGCTCAACATCGCCCTCAAAGACCTTGACTGTCCTTGGACCATCTGGGATCAGGAACTCAAAGACGCCCCCCTCAATCCAGGCCAGCCAAGCTACTGGGCAGACACCTGGGCCATCGCCAACACACTCCAACCCAAAGCCACCAACCACTTCCTCATCGGCGCCGACCAAGCCCTCTCAATGCACCGCTGGCACCGCTACACCGAGTTCTGGAAATCAGCCGTCGTCATGATGCGAGGCGACACCCACCATATCAACACCCACTCCATCGACTCCCTCATCCAATCACTCGACCAACTCGGCGTCTGGTCAAAAGAAGACCTCAACCACTGGCGTTCCTCCTGCCTCTCGCTCGAAATGGTCCCCTGGTCATCCACCTCAATCCGCACCCAACTCGCCACAATCGACCGACAAAAAAACACCCGAATCGAAGGACTCGATCCGGGTGTTCAATCATACATTTTTGATAACGACCTCTATCTCTAAGCCAATGCTTATGCCGTACAAGCACTCGCCGCCTTCACAGCATCCTTCAGCGCCTGCGCCTTATCGACCTTCTCCCAAGTAAAGTACGACTGCCCATTCTTCTCCACAGCCGTCCGACCAAAATGCCCATGCCGAGCAGTCTTGCGATAAATCGGCTTCCGCAAATTCAACGACTCAATAATCCCACGCGGAGTCAACGGGAACACCTCACGCACAGCCTTGGCAATCGCATCCTCACACACCTTAGCAGTCCCAAAAGTATCCACATGCACACTCGTAGGTTCAGCAACCCCAATCGCATACGAAAGCTGAATCTCGCACTCATCAGCCAAATCCGCAGCAACAATATTCTTGGCAATATACCGAGCCATGTACGCCGCCGAACGATCAACCTTGGTCGGGTCCTTCCCAGAGAACGCCCCCCCACCATGCCGACCACGCCCACCATAAGTATCCACAATAATCTTCCGTCCCGTCAGCCCAGCATCACCATGAGGCCCACCAAGCTCAAAGCGACCAGTAGGATTCACATGCACCGTAATCCCAGGATTCCACAAACTCCCAAGCACAGGCTTAATAATGTGATCCACAACCTGCCTATGCAACTCATCCTGACGATCATTCCAAGTCTTATCATGCTGTGTTGAAATCACCACCGTATCAACCCGCACAGGCTTGCCATTGTCATACTCAACAGTCACCTGACTCTTAGCATCAGGACGCAGCCCAGGAATAATGTCATCCCGACGAACCATCGCCTGACGACCAACAAGCTTGTGCGACAACATAATCGGCAACGGCATCAGCTCCTCAGTCTCCTTACACGCAAACCCAAACATCATCCCCTGATCCCCCGCACCCTCCTTATTCACCCCCATCGCAATGTCAGGCGATTGCTGATTAATCGAAACCAGCACCGCACACGACTCAGCATCAAACCGCATATCCCCATCGGTGTACCCAATCTCACGGATCACATCGCGAGTAATCCCAGGAATATCCACATACGCCGAGGTGGTCACCTCGCCGGCAATAATCGCCATCCCCGTAGACACCATCGTCTCGACAGCAACCCGCGAATACGGATCCTTCTCAAGCATCGCATCAAGGATCGCATCAGAAATCTGATCGGCCACCTTATCAGGATGCCCCATAGAAACGGATTCGGAAGTAAAGAAATGAGATTCTGGCATGTCGGCTCCTCGAAGCGGTAAGAACTGGATCGGTCACCAGATTATACGGCCAAACTCACCAATGAACACAGCCAACCACAGCCAAAATGCCCCACTCCGCCCCCAATCGCATACCCTACACCATGCCCACCTCGACCAAAAAATCACCGAGCAAGCCCCGCGGACTCACCTACGCCAAATCAGGCGTCAATATCGACGCAGGTGACAAATTCGTCGGCTCCATCGGATCACTCCTCCGAAGAACCCACGGCCAACGCGTCATCGACAACCCAGGAGGCTTCGCAGGACTCCTCAGACTCGACTACAACGAACAACTCTTCAAACACAACTACACAGACCCAGTCCTCGTCGCATGCGCCGACGGCGTAGGAACAAAAGTACACATCGCCATCGAAATGAACAAACACGACACCGTTGGCATCGACCTCGTAGCCATGAATGTCAACGACCTCATCGTCCAAGGCGCAGAACCACTCCTCTTCCTCGACTACATCGCCGTCCACTCCGTAAACCAAGAAATCCTCCACGACCTCGTAAAAGGAATCTCCGACGGCTGCCAACAAGCCGGATGCGCACTCATCGGTGGAGAAACCGCAGAAATGAACGACCTCTACAAACCAGGCGACTACGACCTCGCAGGATTCTCCGTCGGCGTCGTAGAACTCAAACGAGCCACAGACCCCATGCGCGTAGAACCAGGCGACATCATCCTCGGACTCGCAAGCTCAGGTGTCCACTCCAACGGCTACTCACTCGTCCGAAGCGTCATCAAACACGCAAAACTCAAACTCAACAAAATATACCCAGAACTCGACCCAACCCAAACCCTAGGCGACATCCTCCTCACCCCAACAAAAATCTACGCAGACCCCATCGTCAAACTCCTGCGATCATACAAGGTGAAAAAAGTAGTCTCAGGCATGGCCCACATCACCGGAGGCGGGCTCCAAGGCAACCTCAACCGAGCCCTCCCAAACAATGTCGACGCCTCAATCAAAAAAAACACCTGGAAAACCCCACCCATCTTCGATTTCCTTCAATCAAAGGGCAACATCGAAGAAGCAGAAATGCGCAAGGTCTTCAACATGGGCATCGGCTACTGCCTCATCGTCCGCCCCACCTTCGCCAAAGCTGTCAAAAAGAAACTCGAAAACGCAGGCCAAACCGTCTACACCCTCGGCAAAATCACCAAAGGCACCGGCAAAGTCCGCCTCCGCTGATCCCAAAACTATTACAAGCTATCCCAAACTATCACAAGTTCAAGCCGACTCCCGGCGTTCCCCGCTCACCCAACTCCTGCACAATTCAATCAACTCCGCCCGATTGATCGGCTTGGTTGCATAATCATCACACCCCGCATCAATACACCGTTCCCGGTCCCCGCTCATCGCATGAGCCGTCAGTGCAACGATCGGGATCGTTTCCCCCTTCGATCTCAACAATCCGGTCGCCGTATACCCATCCATCTCAGGCATCTGCATATCCATCAATATGAGATCAAACGCATCAGCCGTTCTCTTGTTCGCAGTATACATACTAATTGCAATCTTCCCATTTTCAGCAATCGTCACCAACGCCCCCGCCTTCTTGAGCACATGCGAAATCAACTTCTGATTATCAGGCCCATCCTCCGCAAGCAGCACCCGAACCCCCTCAAGCAGGCAAGCACCGATCACCTTTGGACTCTCCACAATACCAGCAACCTCATCAACCTGATCCTTCACAAGACTCAGCGGACAATACCAAATCATCCCTTCATCCGCATCAACGCACGGATCAATCCGAAGCGTAAAGACCGACCCAGCGTTGTAAGTCGAGTTCGCCGAAACACTCCCCCCTTGCAGTTCCGCCAGCGACTTGGAAATACACAGCCCAAGCCCCGTCCCCCCATGCTTCCGCGCCATCGTCGAATCCGCCTGGTGGAACGCCTGAAACAGGTTTGACATCTGTTCCTGGGTCATCCCAATCCCCGTATCATGAACCTCAATCCACAACGGCGCCTCAATTGATCCATCAATCGCATCACACCCAACCACAAGTTCCACAGAACCATGCTCTGTAAACTTAATCGCGTTGCCCACAAGATTCGTCAAAATCTGCCGTGTCCGCAGCGGATCAATCATAACCTTGGCCGGAATCTTCGAATCATACCGAAGCTTCAGACCAATCCCCTTAGAATGCGACCGAACCCTCATCAACGACATCACTTCTTCAATAAGCACCGCCGTCTCAGTCTCGATCCGTTCGATACTCATCTTCCCCGCTTCAACCTTCGAAATATCAAGAATATCATTGATGATCGAGAGCAAAAATTTCCCATTCCGATGGATCGTCTGAACATACTCATCCCGCTCTTCGGGCAAAATCTCCTCGGTCGCCAGTAGGTCGGTATACCCCAAAATCGCCGTCATAGGCGTCCGAATCTCATGACTCATATTGGCTAAAAAATCAGTCTTCGATCGATTCGCCGCAATCGCCTCGTCAACAGCAAGTCTCAAATCATGCGTCCGCACTTCAACCATCCCTTGCAAAGAATCATTCAACTCATTAAGTTGCCGCCCTCGATCTCGAACCGCACCTCGCATCCGTTCAAAAGCTCGCCCAAGATCACCAATCTCATCACGCCCAAGATCAGGCGTCTCATGAGAATAATCACCAAGCGAAAGCGTTTCAGACGCCCGCACAAGAATATCAAGCCGAACCAACTCTCTCCGTACAACAAACGACCCAATCCCCAAAATCCCAAGGCAAATCACTCCCCCAACCGTCAGCGTCAAATACACCTGATCCTGCCGCGCCTGATCGATCCCCGCCGTCGATCTATTAAGCACCACCCGTCCAATCCAACTCGGCCCAGCAACCAACCCCGCATCAGATTCATCCCCACCATCAATCCCAAACCCACCACCAAGTTCAAGCCCCAAATCCATCTCAATCGCTTCAATCCTAAGCTCATAAATCTGCCCCCCCTCGGTTTGCTGGCCAGATTCACTCTTCTCAAACTGATCCCAATGAGTCGCATTGGCAATCACCGCCCCCTCGCTGTCATACGCAACACAAGAAATCAAACTCTCATCACCCTCAAACAATGAATCAAGAATCCGTTGCACCTCACCAAAATCACCCACATTCATCGGAAGCTGAATCGCAAGAGCAATACCTTCGATCTGAGCCAACGCGGCCTTATCATTCTCCTGAGTCGCAAATCGCGTCATCTGCACAATACTCAACGCCGCCATAGACCCCACACAAACCACCACAATCAACAACGCCCCAACAACCATCTTTCGGCCAAGACTCGAAGACCTGACAAATAAATTCATCAATCGCTCAATCATAAAGGTACTCCGCTTCTTGAATCAGAACACTCGAAAGCTCCACACCAATCCGATCCGCAACAATCTTATTAAGAGCAACCGGAACACGATTCAACACAAGCACCCTCTGCGCCGATTGCATCCCATTCCTAAGCACCTCAACAGACAACAATCCACCCCACTCACCCTGCTCACCAGAATCAATCCCAATCCCAACAATCGCCCCCGCCTTCACAACCTGAGGCGAAAACGCAAACACCCGAAGCTTATTCTGAATCGAAGAAATCAAAAGAGCCTTCACCGTCGCCGCAGAATACACCTTCGGATCCGAAATCATCCACACAAAATCAACCTTGAGCTTCACAACCGCCTCAACACCCTTCGATACCGATGAATACGCATCCACATCCACCGCCTCAAGACTCCACCCATCAGGAATCTGACGACGAGCCTGATCCAAAATCTCAACTGAACGCGATGAACCCGAAGAATACAACACCCCAACCCGCCGAACCCCACCATACACCCGCTTCATAATCGCAAACTGATCCCCAGCCGACACATCCGCAGAAATCCCCACCGTGTTAGCCCGCCCCTCAAGCCCAAGCCCCCCCGGATTCGACACCATCGCATACACCAGCGGCACCTCTGCATCAAGCTTCCGACCAATCCCAACCGCCGCCCTAGCACCAATCGTCAAACACACATCCCCATCCCCCAACGAATCAAGATCCGATTGAACAACTTTTGAAAGCTCCTTCACAACAATCTCAATACCATCAATCTGCCCCAGCACCCTACTCGCATTATCAGCACATTGCAGAAACTGCGATGACCCAGAACTCAGCACAATCAAAGCCCTAGGCCCACCAAAAACATCCATCACGCACACACACACCACAAGCATCATCACAATGCGTGACGCCAGACCGGCCCCAAGATGTCCTACAAAAGCTATACGCACAAATACTCTCTGCTTGCTAAAAGCGTTCTCATATTAAAACTCAACCTGAACCCTTCCAAAAAACGACCGACCAGGCGTCTCAAACGAATTCAAAAATAATGTACCCACAGGCGAAACAACAATGCTCGTCTCATCAAACACATCAGAAACACCAATCATAATCTCCCCCCGACCATCAAACACATCCATCGCCCATGTCAAATCAACCCGATGCCGCTCAGGCCAATCCCCATCACCAAACCCATCAGGCTCCCCCTCCCCCGTATACCGATAGTTCATCGAAACCGTGTGGTCTTCCATCAACTCAACCCGTCCGCGCACACCAGCATTCTGCTCGGTCGGACGATACCCACGAATATTGGGATCAGGATCGAGCCGATCCGTAAAATCAAAATGATTAAACCCATACCAACCCGACACCGTAACTTTCTCAGTCGTATGAGTAATCTCAGCTTCAAACCCATACGCCTCACCACCAAAAGCATTGGCAAGCGTATTGGCCAGTAGCCCCTGAGCCGTAGGGTCAGGCACAGTCAACACACCAACCAAGTCCTGATAGTAATTATAAAAACCATCCACACGAATCGTCACCTCATCACTAAGCCGACCGTAATACCCAACCTCCCCAGAATAAATCTGCTCATTATCAAGATCACCCGCCGGGAACAATGAAAACCCAAACGACCCAGGCAAAAACGGAGGATTAGGCAAAGGCAACCGAACCGCCCCAAGCTCCCGAATAGAAACCTGCTGCGCCCGAAACGCCTTAGCAATTGAGAATCGAAGTGTGTGATCCCCCTCCTCATCAAGCGAACGAATCCAACTCATCCTCCCAGACCAATCCGTCTGCGTCCCAGAATACCAATCCACCCTGGCCTGTGTCTCAAGCGAATTTCGATCATTGATCTGCCAACGATCAACAAAATAAAACCCCGCCCACTGCTCCTCGCCTTTAAGTTCTCGTACAGAAAAGAAAGTATCCTGCAAATCAAAATCATAAAACGAAAACCGAAGCGACGCCCCCACCGATGCCGTATGACCCTGACCCGGCGTAAACGAATACTGCCCATCAACATTCAAATCAGACGATCTATGCCGCCAAACCGATGGCCGCGTCACATCCTCATACAACCCATACGCCTGCACCATAAACGACGACTCAGAATCAATCTCATGATCCAGCTTAAAATTAAACCGCGTCGTCTGAATCTCCTCGTCCCTCCCAGGCTGATACCCAACAAACTCAAAATCCCCCCGCTCAATATCCGCAAACGACACCCCAAACACCATCTCCGTACTCTCATCGAGCGAATACCCCGCCTGCCAATCAACACGAGTATTCCGAGAAAAATCCCGCGAAAAAATCGTATCATTGTTGATCGCGTCTTCCGATGTTTCTAAATCATCATACTGCGCGCTCAACCTCCACCCAAACTTCTCATCCCCCGCCCCAACCCGCAAATACGCAGAATGATCTCCAAACTCATTGACCGTCGTCGAAGACATAAACCCACCCTGATCCCGCGGATCTTTCCGGATCACATTCACAACTCCATTAAAAGCATTGGCCCCCCACACCGCCCCCCCAGGCCCACGCACAACCTCGATCCGCTCAATATCCTCAGGCAAAATCGAGAACCGCTGAAAATCCGCCCCCCCA
>JAESRA010000123.1 GCA_016764895.1 Phycisphaerales bacterium
ACAAGCGAGAGGGCCCCGCTCAGATCGCGGTCGGCGTCGGTTGAACCGACGCTCTGAATCCGCGAGCGGATGAGCCCCAGTTCGCTTGTAGCGGGGATGGCTTCACCCATTGCGAGTGCGGCCAGGGTGATGAGGGCCGCGCGGTCGCCCTGGGTTGGGTTAAGCGTACCCAGCAGTTCCAGGGCCCGATTTTTCTGATACTCGATTGATGCCTGCCCCGAATCAAGCACGGCCCCGCTGTGAATCGAGTTGTCCAGCACGATCACCAAGGTCTTGGCACGGCCGTCGCCCAGCCCCGATCCGAGCATGAGCGATCCGACCGCCCCAGCAATCAACGCGACAATCGCGCACCGGGTCAGGAGCAGGAGCAGTTGCTCGATGGTGATGAGCCGACGGCGTTTCTTGTACGCCTGCTCAAGGAACCGCATCGCGCCCCAAGAGATCGGGCGGTGCTTGCGCCGGAGCAGGTGCACAAGGATCGGGATCGCTACGCAGAGCAATCCGGCGATGAGCAGCCCGGGATGGAGGACGGACAATCCCATCATTGCCATCATCGCCATCATCGCATAGCACTCCGGAGTTTGGACAGGGTTGAGTTGCGACGCGCGACGAACGAGGCGAGGGTTGGGCCGAGCCACTGATGGGTGGAGATGATGTGGTGATCGAACCCGAATGAACGGATGTCGTGGGCGATGGTCTCGTTGTGCTCGTTGAACGCCTTGAGGTAATCGTCGCGGAGGGCACGCGGATCGATTCGGATCGTCGGCTCAAACTCCAATCCCTCAAACGCGGCCCGGTCCTCAAACTCGAAGGTCCGCTCGGCGCGGTCGAGTACCTGCAGGACGATCACATCGTGCCCGCGGTGCTTGCATTTGGCTAGGGCGGATTTGAGGTCCGCCGGGTCCATGAAGCAGTCAGAGATCAGCGCGATCAGGCAGCGGTTGTTGAGTTTGCCCATCATCTGGTCCATGACGCGGACGATGTCGGTTTTTTGTTCGACGGGGTGGGTTGCCAGGGCATCGACGATGGGTTTCCAGCCGGAGTTTCGGGCTGTGCGGGGGACCATCGCCCGGATCTCGTCGGCGAAGATCACCAGCCCGGCCCGGTCGCTCTGGTGGAGGGTGGTGTGGGCGAGGGCCGCGGCTGTGGCGGTGGCGTGGTCGTATTTGGACCAGTTGATCCGTCCGTCGGGGGCTTGGGCGGTGGCCGAGCCGGAGCCATCGGAGAACAGCCGGGACCCGAACTTCATGGAGCCCGATGAATCGACCATGATGACGAGGTCGAGGTTCGTTTCTTGTTGGTACTGCTTAACTTGCAGCTTGTCGGAGCGTGCGTAGACCTTCCAGTCCAGGTGTCGGATGTCGTCGCCTGCGACATACGGGCGGTGGTGTGCAAACTCGACACTGACCCCTGTGTAGGGCGACCGGTGCTGCCCTGAGCGGACACCCTCGACGATCATCTTGGCCCGCAGTTCCATCGAGGTGAGGCGGGCGAGGGTTTGCGGGTGCAGATATAGATGGGGATCGAAGCGATCTGTTGGGGTTGATGGAGGATTAGGAGTTCGGGACATTGCTCTATGGTACCGTTAAACGCCCCCTCGGCTGCCCTTGATGAACCCGAATCGCCGATGAAGTACGAGTATTCAACTCAAAGCCGTTTAGACGAAAGATACTTATGGCCACCATCCAAGACCGAGTCCCGGCATCCAATATCAAACGCATCGCTGTCCTCACCGGCGGCGGCGACTGCCCCGGTCTCAACGCGGTCATCCGCGCGGTCACCAAAGACGCCATCAACCACGGCATCGAGGTCTACGGGATCGAAGACGGGTTTCTTGGGCTCGTCGAGGACCGCATCCGCTTGCTGGGGATTGATGATGTCTCCAACATCCTGACCATGGGCGGGACCATCATCGGGTCCAACAACCGGTCCAATCCCGCCAACTTCCCCATCGGCAAAGACAAAGACGGCAATACGGTTTACAAAGACCTCACCGATGTTTGCGTGACGCATTTGAATATCCGAAAAATCGAAGCCCTCATCGTCATCGGCGGCGACGGCACGATGTCGATCGCCAAGCAAATCACCGACAAAGGTTTCAACTGCATCGGCATCCCCAAAACCATTGACAACGATCTGTATGGGACGGATATTACCTTTGGGTTCCAGACGGCCGTGCATATCGCGACCGAGGCGCTTGACCGTGTGCATTCGACGGCCGCGAGTCATCACCGCGTGATGGTCGTCGAGCTCATGGGCCGCAATGCGGGATGGATCACGCTCCACGCGGGGCTTGCGAGCGGGTCGGACATTATTCTGATCCCGGAGATCGAGTTCGATCTCGACAAGATCACCGAGTACTGCCTCTGGCGGTCCCAGCGTGGCAAGCGGTTCACGATCATCGCGGTGTCCGAAGGCGCCAAGCCCAAGGACGGCGAGCAAATCGTTGACCGCATCGTCGAGAACTCGCCCGAAGCGATCCGTTTAGGGGGCGTCGCCAAATGGCTCGCCAACACCATCGAAGAACGGACCGAGATCGAGTCACGCTATGTTGTTCTGGGGCATGTTCAGCGCGGGGGAACGCCCGTCGCCGGGGACCGGGTTCTGGCGACGCAGTTTGGTCACCACGCGATGGAGCTTCTGAAGATGGGCAAGACCAACCGCTTGGTCGTGATGCAGGGCGGGGTGCTCGGCGATGTCGATATTGAAAGTGCCGCCGATAAGCAGCGGCTGGTGCCCAAGGATCACCCATTGATCGCCGCGGCCCGGAGCGTGTATACCAGCTTTGGGGACTGAAAAAAGCTAGCGAGCATTCCCAATGAGAGCATGGAGGTATTCTCATGCGATCAACAGGAATCTCATATCTGTTCTGGTGTCTCAGCTTCGTCGGGTTCTGCGGCATTCACCGCTTCTACAACGGCAAATGGATCACCGGGCTCATCTGGTTCTTCACCGGCGGGCTTCTGCTCATCGGGCAGCTTGTTGATCTGGTCCTGATCCCCGCGATGACCCGCCGGGCCAACTACAAAGAACGGCTTGCCTGCGCCCGGATCTGAATCCGGATCTGAATCCGGATTTGAATCGGGATTGAATCATGGGCACCCGGCGGTGAACGCGCCGATGAATGCGGAGATGTCGGGGAGATCAAACTCCCCGTCGCCGTTGAAATCTCCGAGTGCGTTGTGGGCAACATAGTCGGTGATGAACGCGGAGATGTCGAGGAAATCGACCTCGCCGTCGTTGGTTAGGTCTGCGGTGCAGATGTTAAGATTGATATCCGACGATTCCATCAGGTGCCCGAAGTGTGGTGCGGCGATATCGGCCAGAGGATTTCCGTGGCCGTCTGTGGTCCACTGCTTGGCATCAACAAGAGCGCGGAACGCACGCCGGTAGATCAGCCGGGTGCTGACTTGGACGCTCCCGTTGTCTGGGAGTGTGAAGCTATAGCTGGAGCTGTCGGTTTGGAGTGCGGGGATGCGGTTATCGAAGGTGATGCCGGTCGCGTCGGTGAAGAATGTCGGTCCGTTGCCGTTGATGTCGTGGTTGACCTTCCCGAAGTACACGCCGGGTAGTCCTGCGTAGTAGCCCTGAGCCGGATCGCCGACGCCGCCGAGATCATGAATGATCTGGTCGCCGGTGAAGACCAAGGCCTCTCCGGTGTTCTGATCCCAGGCCTCGACGAGGAGGATCATGTTGCGGACGGTCACGCCTGTGGGCAGGTGGTGCCCGGTGTAGAGGTTGGCGACATCGATATCGATCGTGAGTTGGTTGCCGGCCGTCGTTGTATTGACAAACAGTTCGGCGGCGTTCTCTAGGAACTCTGGGGTCGTGCCCAGGATCATGTGGTTCCTGGCGCTGCCGGCCGGCCGCCCCAGATCGAACAAGCTGCTGACCTGGGTGTCCTTGGTTGCGGGCATGTGGCAATCGACGCAGTTGGCGTAGTGCGGCGAGTTTGGATCCGAATACGCAGAGGCGGTCCATTCGAGGTAGGTTGGTTCGGAGATCACACCGTTGTATGTATGGTTCTCATCAGGATCCGCGGCGTCTTGGTGGCAGACGGCGCAGGTCTCGGCGACGAGCTGTGGGTTGTATGAAGCACGCATGACCGTTGGGAGCGAGAAGTCCACATCCCCCAGCGTTCCGTACATCACCTGATTAAACTCGGGGCCCTCTGGTCTGGTGAACTCCACGGCTCCGGGGAAGATTCCCGGGAAGTTGATCTTGGTGACATCAACATCAGCGATTTTGTGACAGGTGTCGCAAGAGATTCCGTGGACGACGCCGAGGGATGGGTACCCGGGATCGTTCGGGCTTTCCATGCGCGAGAACGGAGTTTGGATCCATGGCTCGGGCTGGTGGCACGAGGCGCACTCGGAGTTTGGGTTCGAGCCCGCGAACATGGAGTCGCGGGTGTAGACAAATCCGCCCATGCCGCCGTCGGTCCCGGTGCCGTTGTAGATATCGTGTACCCATGTGTTGAGACCCGCTTTGGCCATCGGTGAGTCGGTCCACTCGTCAAACTGTTTGTGGTGGCACACAGCGCAGGCGTTGGGTGACATGAACTCATAGTTCGGGTCATCGGCGTGAGGGACCATGGGGATGTTGATATCCAGAGCCAGCGGATCGCCCACGAAATAGGTGCCCGATTGGTTGAAATACCCCTTCTTGGCGGCCACAAGAATCACGGAGGTCGCGTCGGCGACGGTGATCGAATAGACGCCGTTGGCGTCGGTGGTCGTGTGGTTGGTTGTTGCCTGATGAGTCACGATGGCATCTTCGACGGGCAGGTTTGTTATTTCATCTCGGATCACGCCGGTGAGCTGAATGTCGCCCATGGCTAGACCAGCGAAGATACCCAAGGCGGGAAGAACAGATAACGCGGTTGCTCTCAAGCTCATGGTGACTCCAGTTGATTCCTGCTCTGAATGGGCATAATTGCCGCAATATTGAGGGATCACTGCCATGCTAAACGACAATCGCGGCCAATTCAAGATAAAATTGTCCGAATAACAAATTGTTTTGAGGGAGTTGTGGGTTTGGGATCAATAGCTGAGTTAATTTAATTAATCGTCGCCTGAGCAGCCCGAGGTAAAGTTTGTCAGAAATATTGTGATGTCGAGGAAGTCGACGGTGTCATCGTTGTTGAAATCGGCAAGGGGGTCCTGATTAAAGAAGGCAGTGAGGAAGGCAGAAATATCTACGAAATCGAGTAGCCCGTCATTGTTGAGATCGGCGGGGCAATCGTTTTCGGATTGGATATTCCACGAGACCGAGAGTGATCCGGTGCTGAGATTGGCATCGAGCTGGCCCAGCCCGTTGTGGGCAAGGCGGATCTGGATCCTGTAGCTCCCGGAGTTCAACTCAAGCGGGACATCAAAGTCGAAGGGTTCGGAATCGAGTTGCAGATCCCTGATCGATTCTTGGAGGATTGGCTTGTTGAATCCGTGTCCTTGCTGGGATTCACCCAACACCTCGACGGTCGCAAAGTAGTTGATCGATGATGGGCCGTTGTTGTGCAGGACGCCAGAGATGTCAACCGAGCCGTCTGACGGGATGATAAAGTCGTATTGGAAGATCCCGTTGAGTGTGTGGGAGTAGAGCTGGGCGTCGATTTCGCCCGCTGCCCGGTTGCCTAGGTAACTCATGTTGCACTCGAATGAGCCGCTGTTTGGATTGAAGAAGCTGGCCGACCCGTCGGCGGTTGCCGTGTAGAATCCTTGGTCTGAATCGATGACGGCCGTGGCGACGACAGGGCCAAGGGGCAGGAGGGTGCTGCTTTGCCAGTCCCTAAGGTCGGCGGTGTCGTTTTCTTCGACGATGGTGAGCCGGATATCAGCAAAGGATTGGACGCTTGAACGCTTGGGTGAAGCGTCGGCCAATGCCATCTGAGAACCAGCGAGAACGGGCAAAATAAACAAAAAACGGGCGAACGCGCGGCACATGGTACGATTCTCTCTCAAAAAGGCGGTTAAAGAAGACATCCTTGCGGGTATTGAGTGTATCAGAGGCCGCGGCGCAATACAAGATAAATACCGGATCAAAATGGGGGGATATCCCCGTCTTGGTCGTTGTATGACGCATCCCCAGATCCATCGCGGAAGTTTTGTACCGGGCCGGATTGTTGACCCGGCGAAAAAGTGTGTTTGGGCTGAGCGGCGGCGAAGTCTGGGCCGTCGAAGCCGCCGGTGGGGGTGGGGGTGGCGTGCCCGCCCGGCGACTGGTTGAAGTCTGGCATGGAACTGGTCACGCTGAATCCTTGTGAGCCGCTTGGTGAGTGCATCGGGTCCCAGTTTTTGAACCGGACAATGTTCGCGTCCCAGAGGAGTTTGACCGTTCCCGTCGGCCCGTTGCGCTGCTTGGCGATGATGAGCTCGGTCAGGTTGAGTTTTTCGCGGTTGTCCTCGTCGAACTCTGGGTTCGTCGGGTCCCATGCGGGCTCGCCTCGGTGGTAGTACGACTCGCGGTGGAGCAGCGCGACGATGTCGGCGTCTTGTTCGATCGAGCCCGATTCACGCAGGTCGCTCATGCGGGGGCGGTTGCCTTCGCGGGATTCGGTGCCACGGTTGAGCTGGGCGAGGCAGATGATGGGGATCTTGAGTTCGCGGGCGAGTGCCTTGATTGAGCGAGAAATTTCGGAGACTTCAACCTGACGCGATTCGCGGGCCGATCCTGGGGAGGTGAGCAACTGAAGATAATCAATAATGATGCAGCGGATGTCGTGGCGTTGTTTCATCCGACGGGCCTTTGCCCGCATCGCAAGGACGGTCATGCCCGGGGTGTCGTCGATGATGAGCTTGGCTTCGGAGAGTTCGCCGGCGCACCGCTGGAGCTTCATGAAGTCGTCGTCGGTGACTTGCCCTGTGCGGAGCTTTGACGCATCGACACCCGAACGCGAACTGAGCAGCCGCTGGGTCAGTGCATTGCGGGACATTTCAAGCGAGAAGATGCCCACAGCGACGGGCACCGCGTTTGGGCGGGTATGCCAAGGCGTCGAACCACCGAAAGCCACCTGCTCTGCGATATTGAGGGCGATCGCGGTTTTGCCCATCGAGGGGCGAGCCGCGAGGATCATGAGTTCTTCGGGGTGGAGCCCGCCGGAGAGTTGTTCGTCGAGGTAGTTGAACCCGGTTGGGATGCCGGTGACCATGTTGCCCGACATCGCGGCTTCGACCCGGTCCATTTCTTGCGTCAACAACTCGGTCATGGTTTCGGGGTCGGCATTGATATCCTCGGATGCGATATCGAAGATGCGTTTCTCGGCCTGGTCGATGACATCTTTGGCGGCGTCGGGTGCGCCGCCGCCTTGGGTATAGGCCTCGTACATGATCTCGCCCGCGGCATCGATCAGCTTGCGGAGGCGGGCGCTGTCGGAGACGAGTTTGGCGTAGTACGGCGCGTTGGCCGCGCTGGGGACGGCTTCGGCGAGTTCCATCAGGTACGACGATCCGCCGACCTGATCAAACACACCCTTGGCCCGCAGGGATTCAGCGAGTTGGACCATGTCGCCTGTTTGGTGGGCCTCGAAGGTTTCGAGCAGGCAAGAGAAAATGGTGCCATGGGCTTCTTTGTAGAACTGGTCGGGTTTGGAGACGATACCCACAATGTCGGTCAGCACCATCGGATCCAGCAGGATCGAGCCCAGCAGCGACCGCTCGGCATCAATATGGTGCGGAGGTGTCCGATCGAACAACTCGGAAGCGTCGATCGTGGGCTTTCGTTTGTCGGCCCAGGGCTTGGATTTGTAGGTGGTCTCGCTCACAGGAACATCGTAGTGCAACCAGCGGCGAGAGTTTGAATCTTGTGGATAACCGACAGCTTGACCCCCGCTTTTTTGAGTCTGGCGTACATATTTGTGTATAAGATTGAGTATGAGCAGCGAACATTCTGAGTCCAACCCGGTCCATTTCTATGACGAGGGCGAACGGCTCCCCGACCAACTCCCGGATTCCCCGTTCCCGATCTTCAAAGAGTGGTTCGATCAGGCATGGGAGGAGCGGCTGACCCCCAACGCCAACTCCATGACTATCTCGACCCTCCACAGCGACGGGATGCCCGATGCGAGGGTGGTTCTGTGCAAACTCATTGACCCTGATCCGGGTTCGGTTGTGTTCTACACCAATTACAACGGGGACAAAGGCCGGCAACTTGATGCGGTCCCGTTTGTGTCGGCGAGCTTTCATTGGGATTTTTACGAGCGTCAGGTCCGTGTCCGTGGCCCGGTTGTCAAAGCTACCGAAGCCGAGTCTGATGCGTACTTCGCGTCTCGGGCACTTGAATCTCGCCTCGGGTCGTGGATCAGCGATCAGTCCCAGCCGATCGAATCGCGTGATGCGCTGATGGAGAAGGTTGCTGGGGTGATGGAGAAGCTGGGGCTTGATGCCGCGGCTTTGATGGGTGGCGATGAGATTGTGATCCCAAGACCGCCGCACTGGGGTGGGTACCGGATCCATGCGCAATCGGTTGAGCTCTGGGCCGGTGGTGTCGGGCGGATTCATGATCGGGCTCGCTGGAATCGTGAGCTGACCAAGGACGGCGATGGGTTTATCTATGGCCCGTGGTCATCGACGCGCTTGCAGCCGTAGCTTATGTTTGACGACTTACGAGCCGCGACCGTCAGGGAGCGGGGGTGTCGGTGATTGCTCTCAAAAGATCACTCCCTCACGGTCGCGGCTCGTTGGAAGAGATTACGGGATCATCACGCGGACAAGGGCGCGTTTCATTCGCCACCATGTTTTCTCGTCGATCGGTTCGCCCGTCTTGGTATCGAGGCGTGCTTGGGCGAGGCGTTCGGCGTGCTTCCAGTATCCGCCCAGCACACCCCACGCCCAGTAGAGCGAGCGGTCCGGGTCGTAGATATTGGTCGGTTCGCTGGTGAGCCCGTTGAGTTCGACGATCCCGAATCCCTCGCCCTTGCGGAGTTGTTCGAGTGATTCGCACCGGATATCAAAGCGTCCGATGTCGAAACCGCCGCCGCCGTCTCCGTTGTTGCCAGTATTGAACCGGTCGGCGATGGAGCCGATTTTGGCCGAGAGTTCTGGGGTGATCAGGTGCTCGCCGTCGGTGAACATCGCGCCCTGGGCGTGGTTGCCGGCGAACCCGAGCGGGAGTTCTTCGGCGTCGTCGAGGATCCAGTCGAGGCGGTCAGTAAAGCGTTCGATGAAGACGGCCGCTTGCGCACGGTATCGTTTGTGCATGAGGATGAGTTTGCGGACTGAGTGCTTCCCGTCGCCGACGAGCACGGGGAAGTGCTTGATCGTGATCGCGTATATGAATCCCGACGGGCCGGTGTAGTCTGGGTTGGTGATCGATTCCACATGCCGGACCCAGAGCACGCCGAGTTCCAGCGGGCCGGGGTGGTATTTTTGAATGACGAACGGCTCGCCGCTTTTTTGACAGTATTCGATTACGCCTTCTTTGGTGAGTTCTAGACGGACGGCGCGGCCCTTCTCGCCTTTGTCGGGTTTGCAGATCACTGGCTGCCCGCCGAGGGCGTCGTCGTTGTCGATCGCGTCGATCGCGGCATCGATCCTGTTCTGGATATTCTCGTCATCCTCGATGAGCACGCAGTGCAGCACCGATTCGTCGTCGGTGGTCCCGTCGCCGAGT
Source organism: Phycisphaerales bacterium (assembly GCA_016764895.1). Lineage (GTDB taxonomy): Bacteria > Planctomycetota > Phycisphaerae > Phycisphaerales > UBA1924 > UBA1924. The sequence continues at coordinate 9,607 of JAESRA010000123.1, forward strand.
TTGATGTTGAGATCCATTTTGGACTCGTCCTGCACGCCCGCGTCGTCGGAGTAGCCGGGATTCACGGCCGTCATCCTCCCGAGCCCCTTGCCCGAGATCACCCGCCCGAGCCCCCAGCACAGAACCGGGATGTACACAATGACCGTCGGCCAGTACTCGTGATTGAAGGTGCGGTCGATGGTCGCGGCGATGCGTTGTCGTCCGCTCCAGGTGATCACAAGCCGGACCGCGTGGAAGGCGCACAGCAGCATCCAACTTCCGCCGACCAATCCGATGAGCCCGATCTGTTCGGTGAGGGCGACTGTCCACCCGCCGCCGATGAGTCCGATGATGACCGCGGGGAGCACGAAGGCGACGCCGCGGATCCATCGCAAGACGCCGAACGGGCGATCCAGCGGGCTGGTCCCGCAGATCAGCCACCATGTCCGCCCAGCGAGCAGCCCGAGGATCGCAACGCCGAAGTCGATCCGCATCATCACAGTCAGGATCATGACCGCGACCATCCCGACATGGGGCAGCCGGCGGATCAGAACGATGATGCCGAGGAGCTGGGCCCACCAAGGGATGGTCAGGATCAGATCACCAACCCAGTGCAGGGCGGCGTTTGCTCCAAATCGTTGGGGGATGGGGGCGAGATTGAGGTAGTCGGTTTGGGGGGCGACGCCGGGTTGTTCATGGCGATCAAAGAACGCGTTGAGATACCCGGCTGTTTCCTCGGTCTGCATGAACGGCAAGAAGTGTGAAGCATCCAGCATGACTATTCGCGATGTTGGCATCAGCTCGTGATGCAGCTCGGCGCCTTTTGATGAAACCAAAGGGTCGTGGCGGCCATGAAGGATCATCGTTGGTGTTTGGATCGTGGGCATGATCCGGGTGAGCTCGCGTTGATCCGAATCCCAGAAACTCCATAGCCATCCGATCCGCAGGTCTCGTGAACCAAGCACGCCAAAGTGGGGGATCAAGTCGGGGACAACACCGGCGATCCCAAACCCGACGGCGTATTTGACATGCTCAAAGAAATACGACCCGCTGCCTTCGGTTTCTTGCGCACCAACCGACGCGAGCATCGTCAGCGACGCGACCCGATCCGGATCGAGGTCGGCCATCTGCAGCCCGACTCCGCCGCCGTTGGACCAGCCGACGAGGTGCACACGGCCTACACCCATCTGATCGAGAAAATCGAACATGTAGTGGGCTTGGACCCGGTACGAAACATTTGTTCCTTTGCTGGATGCAGAGAACCCGATCAGGTCTGGCGCGAGGATCGTCCGCTGCTGGGCGTTGAGGCGAGGCGCGAGCCGGGCGAAATCGGTTCCCATCCCGGGGGCCCCGTGCATGAGCAGCACGGGAGTTTTGTCACTGGCAGGATTTGATTCCCATTTGTCGTAGACCACATCAAGTTGGTGGCCGTCTATTACATCGCCGTTTTGATCTCGATCAAAAATCTGAGCTGACGGGCGATCAGCGCCGGGCATGAGAAGATGGTCAATCCCGCCAGACCACCATTGGTAGCCATGCGAAAGCAGCAACAGAATCAGATAGACACCAATCCCGATGCGTGTGCTTGTCCGGATTGGCTTTCGGTCTTTACGCATCTGGTGTTGATTGGTCTTTGCTCGCTGAGAGTTTCATCGGGACAAACTTCCGCTTCCGGATCTCGGCCGTCCCGAGCTGCCCGCACGCGGCCATGGTATCACGCCCTTTGGTTCTTCGCCGGTTGACGAACACGCCATGGGAAATCAGCCGTTCGACAAAGGCATCGACCTGTTCTTCTGTTGGTGCGGGCCAGGGGGAGTTTCGGCGTGGGTTGTATGGGGTGATGTTAAGCAAGCCGCCGTGGCCTTTGGCTTTGGTGCGGGTGGGGTCTTTGAGGAAGGGCTTCATCCACGCGGCAAGTTCGTCGGCGTGTTGGGGCTGGTTGTTGACGCCTGGGATGAGGACATATTCGATCATGATCTTGCGGCCGCCTCGGACGGCTCGCAACTGAAGAAGGATGTCTTGGAGCGATTGCATGTTCCATTTTTTGTTGATCGGCATCAGTTTGGATCGGACCTGGTCATTGGAGGCGTTGAGTGACAGCGCAAGCCCAAGCCGTTTCCAGCCGGGTTTTTGGACTTGTTCTTTGATGCGTTCAAGCCCATCGACGCGCCCGACCGTAGAAATAGTAATGTTGGCCATCGGGATGCTCGCTCCGGAGCGGTCAGTGAGGCATTCAATGGCGGCCAAGACTTCATCGAGATTGTCCATCGGCTCGCCCATGCCCATAAAGACGATGTTGTCGATTTCTATGTTTTCGATGAAGCGGGCCGCCCACCACTGGGCGACGATCTCGGCGGCACTCAGCGAACGGATCAATCCCATTTGTGCCGTCTCGCAGAAATCACAACCCAAAGCACATCCGACTTGCGAACTCACGCAGAGCGTATGGGTCTTGCGGCCTGACCTGCCGATCATCGGGATGATGACCGATTCGATGTCGTCAAAATCGATGCCACGATGGGCCAGTGTGTGATTGGGATTTGGGAGCCGCTGAACGAACTTGACGGTGAGGCCTTCGCTAACGGGTTCTTCTTGGCGTGTGACAATCTCAGGCAAGGTGATTGTGGCGGGTGCTGATTCGGTCTTGCCATCACGATAGATTGCGTGGTACGCCTCTTTGGCTCGGCCCGTCCCGACACCTTCATCGGCGCACACACCAGTGAACGCCTGGAGCGTCATCCCCATCGGGGAGATCGGCGTGATGTCATCGGCGAGAGCCATGGTCAAGGAAGGATAGACGATGGGCATGAAAAAACCCGCTGAATGGTTCAGCGGGTTTGGATTGGAATCACGGTTGATTATTCATTTTCAGCGTCGGCGACCATCTTGTCAAGCATCGTCCCAATGAGGGCGACGGTTTCGCCGCTGGTGCCTCCATCGCTCGAACCTGTCACCATTACGCGGGGGGTGATTTGGATGCCGTTTTCGCCGATGACTCGGAGGACTTCGATCATGGCGGCGTTGGCCTTGCCGATTTGGTCGGCGATCATTTTGTAGGCGTTTGCTTGTGCGGTTGCTTCGATCTCGACGGACTCGGCGTGGGCGCGGGCCTCGATGATTCGTTTTTCTTTGTCCTGCTCGGCGATCTTTACTTCATACGAAGCCGTGGCGAGCCGTTTTTCTTCCTCGGCTTCCTGCTGGGTCTTGGACAGATTCTTCTGCTGGACAGCGGCTTTTTGCTGTTCTTGGAAGGTGACTTGTTCCTGGACGGCGATTTCGCGGTCGCGCTGGGTGTTGAGGAGTTGGCCTAGGGTTTCCTCGTTGCCGACATCGCCGATGCGGACGCCTGTGATGGTGACGCCCATGCGGGCCATATCCTTGGAGATCATCGCGAGTGATTGAGATTCCTGGATCGAACGCTGGTTTACATAGTCAAGTGCTTTGACGCCTTCGGCGTTGTTGCGGAAAATTGCGCGGACCGTCGAGTTGAGTTTGGCCAGGAGCGGTTCAATTTCGGCTCCAAGTTTGGCAACCACGATTGGTGCGTTCTTGGGTTCGATTTTATATTCGACACGGACATCGACGGGGAAAGTAAACCCGTCGCTGGTGCGGACGGTGATTTCTCGTTGTTCACTGCCCAGTGAAAGGGCTTGGTTGCTCCCGCCCTGAGCGGCGAATCCCTTTTCGTCGGCGGTGAATCGGATAATCGTTTCACGCGTTGAGATAATCGATACCGAGTACGCTTTGGTGTTGACGGGGTATTTACCGGGATGGAGTACACTCGCCAAAATCCCCTTCTCGCCAGTGTTGGCCAGGATCACGGGCTCGTCGTCCTCGACAACTTTGATCGAGAGCGTGGGCTCGCTGCCAAAGTTACTCTTAAGCACGGCCACTGCAGCAGGCGGGACCTCGGTGGTGTCGACCATCGTCACCATGAACAACTCTGGATTGAGGCGGTATTTACCGGGGGTCAGCACATTGGACTGCGGACCCTTGCGGCCTTTGCCGGTGGTCAGGAAGAACTTAGGGTCATCGATCATCTTCTTGAACTCGTCGGTGGTGACTTCTGGTGCAAAGACCTGACCCGGATCCAGCGAGAGTCCGTCGCGTGATTCAACTAGGCCGATCTTGTCGGCAGGAATATCAACCAAAGGCCTGACATCAACATCCCAGAGTACGGGCCAGTACCACAGGTGCCAGCCCGGAGCGAGGACATCGGCTTGCGGGCCCATTTCGCCATTGGTTGCCAGGATCATGCCTGGGGTCATCGATGGGCCAAGAGCATTCTTCTTGACCACACCCACGGAATTGGGCCCGACATAGCGGACCGAGGACATCGCGATACCCACGATCAGCACAATGAGGGCGAGCAAGATAATCCCGCCTCGGGCACTCTTGTTGGGGACACGGAAGGCGGAAGTTGCGATCATCACAGCAAGGATGATCCCGATCATTAGAAAGCCACTCGACATTGTTGTTCTCCATTATCCGATACGCTCGTCATGGGCGCGGCGGTGGGTGGGTGTGGGGGGGGGTGTATGGTACCAGTGATGGAGCCCGGAACGCACAAAGGGGGCTCCTGGCGACTACGATTCACACCAGCCGCTCGGTGTTTCTAGCCCTATGTATTGGGAATGCCGCTTGTTGGCTTTCATTTCAACGATTCCCGCCTGAGGTAAGTTATGTCCTGGATGAAAATTAAAGACGCATTTACAGCCGATCCCGGCATCGAACTGACCATCAAAGGATGGGTCCGCACCAAACGCGACTCCAAAGCCGATGGCGGGCTTTCGTTCATCGCCGTCAACGACGGGACTTGCTTTGACCCAATCCAGGTCGTTGCCCGGCATGACCTTTCTAACTACGAAGAGATCGCCAAGATCGGCACCGGCTGCTCCGTCGAGGTCGATGGCGTGCTTGTTGAATCTCAGGGCAAGGGACAGAGTGTTGAAATTCAGGCGACCGCTGTCCGGGTGATCGGGTGGGTTGAGGACCCGGAGACCTATCCCGCATCCAACAAACGGCACTCGTTTGAGTACCTCCGCGAGATCGCCCACCTTCGCACCCGCACCAACACCTTTGGTGCCGTGGCTCGCGTCCGCCATACGCTTTCTCAGTCCATCCATCGGTTTTTGGATGAACAAGATTTTTATTGGGTTCATACGCCGATCATCACGGGATCGGATTGTGAGGGGGCCGGCGAGATGTTCCGGGTGTCCACGCTTGATTTCATGAACATCCCCAAGACCGACGATGGTCAGGTCGATTTCTCCCAAGATTTCTTCGGCAAAGAATCCCACCTAACCGTCTCAGGCCAGCTCAATGTCGAAACCTATTGCAGTTCACTGAGCCGGGTGTACACCTTTGGGCCGACATTCCGAGCAGAAAACTCCAATACTTCGCGCCACCTCGCCGAGTTCTGGATGGTTGAGCCGGAGATTGCGTTTGCGGATTTAGAGGATGATGTTGAACTTGCCTCTGGGATGCTCCGGGCGTGCGCCAGCGACCTGCTTGAAACACGCATGGACGACTTGGAGTTCTTCAACCTGCGGATCGAAAAAGGGATCATTGATCGGCTCAAGATGATTGTTGAGTCGCCTGTCAAGACGATTACCTATACCGAAGCGATCAAGATCATCGAGGGCTGCAACGAGAAGTTTGAATATCAGGTCAAGTGGGGCAGCGATATGCAGTCTGAGCATGAGCGGTATTTGTGCGAAAAACATTTCAAACAACCCGTCGCGGTGATCAACTATCCCAAGGACATCAAAGCCTTCTATATGCGGCTCAATGATGAAGGCACCGACGGTGCGCCAGGCCGAACCGTCGCGGCGGTTGATATTCTGGTGCCAGGTGTCGGCGAACTCGTCGGCGGCTCACAACGCGAAGAACGCCTCGATGTGCTCGACGGCCGCATTACCGAGATGGGGCTCGACATCGACGATTACTGGTGGTACCGCGATCTACGGAAGTATGGCACGGTGCCTCATGCGGGATTCGGACTGGGCTTTGAACGGCTGGTTCAGTTCTGCACAGGCATGCAGAATATCCGCGATGTGATTCCCTTCCCACGCGCCCCGCGTCAGGCGGAGTTCTAAATGAAGCTGGGTATATGGGCAACAATTTTGATTTGCTGGGCAGCGACCGGAGCAGCGACCGGAATAACGAATGTCCCCGCCCAGCGTGTTTCAGAAACTCTCGAAACGATGCAGGCCGCGGTTTTGAGCGGGGATTCCGGTGCCTACATGGCGCAGATCGACACCGATGATCCGAAGTTTGCAACCGAGCAACGGGCGTGGATCACGGATCTATCGCGTCATCCGGTTTCAGAGTTCAGGATTGAACCGCTCCAAGAGCTCATCACCGGGATCACGGGGCTGGCCGGGATGATGCACATTCGGTTCCATTGGACACTCCAAAAGGATCAGATCGAGCGATCAATCGAGTTCAACGCGCTCTTTTCGCCAATGAGCGATGAGTTCGATGGGCCGTGGTTGTTTTCTGGTCGTGGATGGGAGATCAAGCTTGATGACGGGTCCGGGCTCCGGGTCTTGGCGGATCGCAAGCACAAAGAGCTGGCTGCCAATGTTCTTGAGATTGCCCCCGGCATCCAAAGATCCATCGAGAAGAATCTCAAGCTCACACTCTCTGAACCTCTGGCCATCAAAATCTATCCGACTGTTCAAGAACTCCAATACTCGATTGCCCCCGGCTACATCAACATGCTCTCAGGCTGGAACGAGCCTGGCGAATCGATCAAAATCCTTGGCCGAAGTTCGATTTCCGCCGAGCGGATTTCTTCGTTGCTTGCCCATGAGATTGGTCACGCGGTGAGCTTTGAATATGGCCCAGAGATCATCAACGCGCCGTGGTGGTCGCTCGAAGGAATTTCTGAGCTTGTCGCCGATGAGTACCGATCAACATCCACCAAAAATCGAGAGATCAGCATCGCCAAACAGGTGGCGCGTGGTGATCGCCGGAGTTGGGAGCAGTTGAGTGATTTCAAAGGCGAGGCCTTGGATCATTCGATGTATGTGTATGCGCAGGGTTGGTCGATGGTCCGTCACATCACCCAGCGGTACGGCAAGCGTGCCCGGAACGACTGGTTCAAAGCGATGGGCCACGGCGCGAGTGTTCAAGAAGCAACATTGAAGGTACTCAAAATTTCGTTCGATGATCTGGATCGTCAGTGGGAATCAGAGATGCTCATGATCGCCGAGCAGACCCAGCAGGCACCTTAATCAGGGTATCGTTGGGAGTAGTGGGGCGACGATCAAAGATTCGTCAGCATGGATCACCCGCGATGGTGCGGTCTCAGGGTGTGGCACAGTTGGTGTTCTGAACATTAACAAATACACCCATAACACAACAGCAAGGAAACCGGTCCAGAGGGCGATGTACCCGAGTGCGTTCCTCACCTCAGGCGATTGCTTGGCCAGTGGCTTGGAAATCAGGATTGCCATCTTGGCTGCAATCGGCGTTGCATGGGTCATGATCGCAACCAGAGCCGACCCGATCACAAAAGCCAAGGCGTCCATCGTCTTGCCCTTGAGCGGATCAATCTTGTCGATCTTCGGACGGATAATTTCAACTGATCGCTCAAACCACGCCGGGACAGACAACGCTTTTTTGTTGTGTAGTTCTTCGAGTTCCTTGATCTCGGCCTGGGCGTCTTGATCTTGAGGGGCGGCGTGTTGTGTTTTTGTTTCGTCTTGGCTATTGGAAGTAGCCGCTGTCGATTTTGTCGCAACGGCCACTGCTGGCTGGGCGGTGGTTTGGGCGGGCGTTGGCGGAGATTTCGGTTTTGGCGCTACCGGATCGGCTGCAGGCATTGCAACTTCATCGGGGCTCAGTAGGTCATCGACAGCGTCACCCAAAATATCTGATAAAGCCGCAGCATCTTCTTGCTTCTCATCTGAATCTGGTATTGGCTGGGCTTGGATGGCTTCTTCGAGTGCTGTTGCGACGGCTTCCCCGGTGACGAGTTCTCCTTCTTCGGTTTCGAAGTCGCCGTCGAGCATATCGTCGGCCGCATCGGCCAGCGCGCTGTCGAGCATGTCCATCGAATCGTCCAGCGAATCGGTATCTAACAAATCAGCATCAAACTCCGCTTCATCGATCTCAACAATTTTATCATTCTCAATAATTTCATCATTGTCGACAACCTCAGGGTCATCTGTTTGGGCCTCTGGTTCTGGTTCGTCGATCGTTTCAATCGCTTCTGGTGTTTCGGTGACTGAATCTTCGGCAGCTTCAGCTTCAGGTTCAGCTTCAGGTTCAGGTGTTGGATCAACAGAATCAACAGTTTCTTCGGGCGTGTCGTCTTGAGCGGACGCGTCTGCGTTTTCAAGCAACGCATCGATGCTTTGGGCCACAAGGTCTTCTGCCTGGTTTTCAACCTCATCAAGAGCTTCAAGTGCCTGCTGTGCATTTTCGATGGAATCGACTATTTCTAGATCAGCCTCTAGATCAGCTTCTGCTTCAACTTCTGTTTCAGACTCAGGCTCAGATGTCTCAGCATCGGACTCTGATTCGAGTTCGGATTCGAGTTCGGCTTCGGGTTCCTGTGTTTCGGGAAGTGCTGCCTCTGCGCCATCATCGGTGATCATCATGTTCGTATCGATCGCCTGCTCCTCAGGCGGGGCATACGAGTTGGTCGTTTCCTCGATATCAACTAAAAGCGAATCGATCGCCTCGTTGAGATCCAGTTGAGCATCTTGGTCGTTTTTCGTGGGCACTACAATGCAATAATCGGCCTGCGAACGCTCGAACTCAAGGGATATCGGCCGTAAACTATTATATCGAGACCTACTGACCCTATGTTCACCACCCCGCGATCGGGTATTTATGACCAGCCCCAACCCCCAGCCAATCCATCACCGAGTCATGTTCTCGGACCTTGCCGGGTGCATTGCTCCCCATCTCATCACCATCCAAGGCTCAGAAGCCCAGCACCTGGCAAAGGTTAAGCGCGCTCGCATCGGCGAAATGGTGGGGGTCCTCGATGGCCGGGGAGCGATGGGGATCGGAGAAATTGCCGAAATCACCGGCTCCAAACAACGCCCGATGATCGCCATCATGCTCGATCGCGTCGAGATGATCGACCCGGTCTGGCCCAGAATTCAGATCTGCTGCCCGGCTCCCAAAGGCGACCGCCTCGAACGCATGATCGATCAACTCACCCAGATCGGCGTTGAATCATGGGTGCCGTTGATCACCGATCGCTCCGAGCGCGATCCCAAAGCCATCCGCCAGGACCGGCTCGAACGGATCATCAACGAAGCCCTCAAGCAGTGCATCCGGGCGCGGGCACTGGTGGTACACGAACCGATGACCCTGACCCAAGCCATATCGCCAAGTGATTCGATACAGACAATCGTGTGCGACGGGTCGGGTGAATCTTCACTTGGGCCAATCGAGATTGACAGTACCCGGATCTTCATCGGCCCCGAGGGCGGCTGGTCGGGCGATGAGCGTGCACGCTTCATCGAGTCCAATATCCCAACCAGGCGAATCGGCATCCATGTCCTGAGAGTAGAAACCGCGGCCGTCGTCGCCGGATCGCTCGCGCTTTCCAATGCCATCACTCCAACACCATTCGGAGATTGAAATGACCACACGAGTTGTATTGACACTTCTCTGTACGCTCTCGCTTGCCACAACGGTGCTTGCCGAGCCGCTTGATGCTCAAACCAAAGAGCGAGGCCGGGCCGTCGTTGATCGTGCTGTAGAGTTTCTCCGAACCAGTCAAGGCGAATCCGGCGGCTGGTCACACAACCCCAGCCCCACAAGCCCAAACTTCCCAGCCATCACCGGGCTCGTCGTCAACGCAATGCTTCTTGATCCACGCATTGACGCAAACGATGAGTCTGTAAAGCAAGGCCTCGACTACATTCTCTCGTTTGCCAAAGACGACGGCTCCATCCATGACAACATGCTCCCGACCTACAACACCGCGATTTGCGTGAGTGCATTGAGCCGGGCACGGACACACCGAGCAGACTCGGCGCTTGCATCGGGCATCTCATTCCTCCGCACCGTCCAGTATCACAACGACAACACCGGAGGCATCGAAGCCCCAAGTTTCAACGAACCCGTCAGTCAAGACCATCCATACTTCGGTGGGGTCGGCTACGGCAAGCATGGTCGGCCTGACATGTCCAACATGAGTTTCTTCCTCCAAGCGATGCACGATGCCGAAGTCAGTACCGAAGACCCCGCCTTCAAACGGGCCTTGGTGTTCCTTTCGCGCGTGCAGATGAACGACGCGACCAACGACATGCCTTATGCCGATGCGTCGAGCCAGGGCGGGTTTATTTATGCAACGGTTCCCAATGCCGAGTCGATTGATGGGCGGGCGGGTCAGTCGATGGCCGGGACCATCGTCGAAACAAACCAAGACGGGGGCTCGATCACCCGATTGCGTTGTTATGGCTCGATGACCTACGCCGGGTTCAAGTCGCTTGTGTATGCCGACCTGTCGCCTGACGACCCCCGGATCATCGCCGCGTGGAAATGGATCGAATCGAACTATTCTCTGTCAGAAAACCCGGGCATGGGCGATCAGGGCTACTACTACTTCATCTGCGTCATGGCCAAGGCCCTTGACGCCTACGGGGTGGACACGGTAGGGGGGCGAGACTGGCGCGTCGATCTCGTGGATACACTTGAAGCACTCCAACTCGACGATGGCTCGTTTTTCATCAAACACGAGCGATGGATGGAGAATAACCCGGACCTGATTACTGCGTTTGCACTGACTGCACTCCAGCACGCACTCAAATAACGAACACACAGAAACGAGAACATCACATGACCACCGCACCCCCCAAAACCCTCCCGAAACACTACACCGACCTCTGCAAACTCATGCACGCCAAGGGCACGCTCGGCTCAGTCGCCGCCCTCGTCGGATGGGACCAAGAAACCTACATGCCCGCCGGCGGTGCCCA
>JAESRA010000124.1 GCA_016764895.1 Phycisphaerales bacterium
CCCCCCCCGATATAACACAAAGCCTTCGAGCAACCATCTCAACAATGAGATGCCCGCTTTCTCTTTGAAATGCCCAAATAGTTTTTGAAAGTTGTTTCAACTCTCCCCGCCATCGGCACAAAATCTCGGGTACAGTGTGTCCATAGTGCTATGAGCTTTGAACACGGTGCCATCTCGGATCAGGTATGCGATTCCTGCGACTACAGCCTCCACGGGCTACCCGTCGGCACAAAGTGCCCCGAATGCGGACACTCCTCATCACGCCGAGCCTCAAATACCAGACAATCAACAATGAGCTTCCAAGCTCCATCAAAATATGTCAAATGGCTCCGCTACGGATTCCAACTCTGCATGCTCTCGATCCTCGGAGGCCTCGCCTCACCAATAATCGGGATCGCCTCCGGAAACACAAGCATGTTCCTGCTCCTTGCCCTAGCCCTCTTTGTACTCGCCAGTTGGTGCTGGCCAGCCGGAGTCTGGATGATCACCCGATCAAGAAAAAATATCGGCCAAGTCGCCCACGACACCACACTCGACAACACCACCCTGGTCCTCTTCATCCGCATGCTCTCAATCGCATGGCCATGCTGGATCATGCTCATAGTCTTTGGCCTCATGTCAGGAACCATCGGAGCCCCCGCCGGAACAGGAACCAGGATCGCCCTCGCCTACAACATCCTCGTCGCAACCGTCGGCCTCATCGCATGGATCGGACTCATCCCCGCATGCATCTACTTCGCAGAACTCGCCTACTGGGCAGCAGACCAATGGCTCGCAAACCGCTTACGCAGCACAGCATGGGTCATGACCGTCTTCGGCACGCTCATGATCGTCACCAAACTCCTCACCATGACCTCACTCCCCATCGCACAACCATCCAAAATCGTCAACCTCTGGACCTCCATATTCTGCTTCCTCGCAACCGTCGTCCTCTTCTACTCCATGTTCAAAATGAGCATCCTCCTCACATGGGTACTCAACCACCAAAACATCAGCGCAGACAAACACAAACGAATCGCCGCACGCATAGAAAATCAAATGGCCCAAGGCTCAAAAATCCCAACCGCAACACCCTGCCAAGAATGCGACTACGACCTCAAAGGACTCCCACACAAAGGAAACTGCCCTGAATGCGGATCAGCCTACGGCGACCCACTCCTGTTCCCCATCAGAGACCCCGCAAACGATCAACCAAAACACGACGGCACCGCCCTCGGAATCGAAGAATCAACCCACGGCAAATTCACCCACTCACGACCACTCGGAGCCCCCCTCGAAGACATCGGCCAACACGAAATCGAAGACGGCGAAGCCATCCCACTCGCCGACAACCCTGAAAACAAACCCGAAAACGATCCCAAAAATAACCCCAAAAACAATCCAGACGATTCATAATTCAACCCGCTTGCAGACCCTCATTTGAGACACACTACCCCTCGGCCCGATACCATGGACCATGACCATCCAAGCAAGCCAAAAAGAAGACCCAAGCTCCATCTGGACCAACACCATCGACGCAAAGGCCGTCGCTGACTGGATCGACACCAAAAAAACACTCGTACTCCTCACCCACACCAAACCCGACGGCGACGCCCTCGGCTCCACCCTCGCACTCGCAAGAGCCATCAACCTCAAACGAGGCACCACCGGAGCAGTCTCCGCCGCAGAATGCTGGTACGCCACGCCCATGCCCGACTGGGGCAAAAAACTCGCAACCCCCACCAAGTACAAACTCATCAATCCCCCACAACCCGCACCCGCCGTCCTCGACCCCGACGGCATCATCATCACCGACACCGGCTCATGGTCACAACTCGCCCCCTTCAAAGAGTTCCTAGAACCCCGCCTAGATCGCACCACCATCATCGACCACCACCTCCAAGGCAACGCCGAAATCTCCACCCGCCGCCTCCTCGACACCACCGCCGCCGCCGCCGTCCAACCCGCCGCCCGGGTCTGCTGCCATCTCCTAGAACTCGACAACCCAAGCCAACTCCCCATCGACATCGCGACTCCGTTATATGTCGGCCTCGCCACCGACACCGGCTGGTTCAAACACTCCAATGTCAACGGCCAAGTCATGCGCCTAGCCGGTCAACTCCTCGACGCCGGAGTCAACCACTCCAACCTCTTCGCCATGCTCTACCAAAACGACCGAACGCCCCGTCTCAAACTCATGGGCCGCGCCCTCAACTCCATCGAAATCCTCAAAGACAAAAACGCCGCCATCATGCAACTCACCCACGAAGATTTCAAACAAACCAAAGCAGCCCCAGGCGACTCCGGCGGCTTCGTAGACATCCCACAATCAGTAGAAGCCATCCGCGTCGTCGCCATCCTCAACGAACAACACGACCAAGACGGCACCTTCACCAAAATCTCCCTCCGCTCCAAACCCGATCCATGGAACGACCAACCCGCCGTCGATGTCAACCAAGTCTGCCAAACCCTCGGAGGCGGAGGCCACGCAAGAGCCGCCGGAGCCAAAGTACGCCAAGGCCTCGAAGAAACCAAACGCCTCCTGATCGAAGCACTCCCATGAACAGCCCCATGCCCGACGACTTCCGCAAAAAAATAGAACAAGAACTCGAAAGCGGCAACAACTCCACCCGCCGCCCCCAACGCTCCAAAAGCAAACAACGCCCAGACTCCAAACCCTACATCAAAAAAACCGGACACAAAAACCCCGACACCCCCCAAAATACCCGGCCAGGCAGCCGCCCCCCCATGGGCATCCAAACCACCACCCTCTGGGAATATCCCTCACAACACTACGACTCACAACTCGGAAACATGCAAGGCCGTAAGGACTACACCGGAGCCACACCCTCCTGGGTCATCTACCAACTCCTCAAACGCTACACCAACCAAGGCGACACCGTCCTGGACCCCATGTGCGGCTCAGGCACCACCCTCGATGTCTGCAAAGACCTCGGCCGCACCGGCATCGGATACGACCTCAACCCCCACCCACAACGCCCCGACATCAAACAAAACGACGCCCGCAAACTCCCCATAGACAACAACTCGATCGACTTCGCCTTCATCGACCCTCCCTACTCAACCCATGTAGACTACTCCGACGACCCCCGCTGCATCGGCAAACTCGACGCCAGCCAACCGGCTGACCGAACGCAAACAGTCATGGGCCAAGACTACTACCAAGCCATGGACGCCGTCCTCGGCGAACTCTACCGAGTCCTCAAACCCGGCAAGTTCTTAGGCCTCTATGTCTCCGACTCATGGAAAAAAAAGAAGGGCAAACAAGGCGACCAAGCCGGCACCTTCATGCCCATCGGCTTCGAACTCTTCTCCATGATGAGCCAAGCCTTCACCCCCGTAGACATCATCTGCGTCGTCCGCCACAACAACAAACTTCAAAGAGGCAACTGGCACAAATCCGCCGAAGCCGAAAACTTCTACCTCCGAGGCTTCAACTACCTCTTCATCATGAAAAAAGATCCCCGCTGACCAGTTTCAACGAATACAGCGAGCCGTGGCACCCGCGGGTGTTTAAAATCAATCTTGTGACGATGCCACAAGTTTTTTGCTTGGAGCAATAAATGTAGTGGAAAGCCCCAAGCGTTCAAAGAAGACGCGGTGCCTCCTTCGGGCATCACGTGCCAAAGTTCGAAAATCCATTATTTCAATATAGCATTTTAAATTGTCTCTGAACAAAAAGAGTCCTGACTGGTCGGGCTTCTCTGAAAAATCGTGTACATCTACAGCAAGTTCACGGAATGATTTTGTCAAATCCGCAATTATGTACGCATAGAACGGCACCGTGTTAGGAATAGTGATCAATTGGCCATACCGATCGTGAGCTTCTCCCGACCGAAGTGTTTTACAATACGACAATACTTGACGAATCGGGTTATCCTTTTCAGTATCAGAAAAATCGTTACGATCAGGACGCTTGAACTCGACTAATACAACAGATTGAATAGAGTTTTCTCCGTCCAATCCAAATGCCATAGGTCGCTTAAAAATAGCTATATCGGGTCGGTCTGGGCTGTTTCGATTGAACTCATTCTTATACTGTGTGAAGGGAATGTCAGAGGCCAGGAATGAATGATAAAACAATTTGTCGTCTATTAACCAAAGATTCATGTTGTCAGGTGTGAGTTCCTCAGATGAAGACTTCATCGGGCAAAGAATTTGGTGAACAATATCCTCCTTAACAAATTTTCCATCAACATCAGTCCCGAGTGAACTTTCAAGTAAGTTAATAATAGCGTGGCGGTATGTGACATGTCTTGCTAGCTTGGAGGCGCCAGAATCACTGTACTCCTCAATAAGATCATTTAGAGTGCTTGTCAAACTGTCCGGGATTGATGTCGCGTCATTCGGTATGTCTGATAGGGCAATAATTGTATCATTAATTTTGGCTTTGGTTTCACGATCTTGCTTTTGCTCAAGCCGGTATAGCTCGGTGTCTAATTGCTCGAAACTAAGCCCAGGAGGGAGGTTTTCAATGTCCTTTCCGTGATGTTTCAATAGTTGACGGTAATGTGGAGCTTCATCCTCAATGTACGCACGGTATTTGGCAATTTTTTGGTTCTGCAAGGGTAGAAGTACTTCAGACAGATGCTCTCTAATAGCTTCTACTGAAGAATCAACTAGTTTATCCCACGAAATGGATTCAACCGATGTTGGACTAAAAAGAGCTTCAGAGTCAAAATCGAAACCTCTGCGATTGTCTTCCGCACACTCATCAAGAGTCTTTGAAGTCACATAAGCGCTATAGGTGTATGAATCCGTTTGGCCAGGTATTGAAATTGCACCAGAAAGGTTTGGTATATGGTTGCGGAGAGTTTCTGTTTTGACCTCTCGGCTTTGAGCGCAAAAGAAGATATGATGGGCTGCATTCGTTCTTGCTCCAGGCGTTAGCAGGTGAGTTATGTGAAAATCCCGCCCGTCCAACTTGAAATGAGTTTGATCGACGGCTTTTCCACCAAGTTCATTAATGATATCAGATAGAATAATTGGCTCGTCGCTAGCCGGGTCACTAATAATAATATTTGGAGGATCAGTCGAAATCAAGTAAATAAGAATATGTTTGGCAAGCGATAATGCCAACTGGGAAGCAGTCGCTTGTAATGATGCCTCGTACTGCGGTCTAGGCTCAATAAGTCGAACAGATGTGGATAGTTTGTGATTGTGGGAGTCAACTTTTTCTTTCTCGTCAATTCCTTGAAGTGTAAAATCAAAACTGCGACAATAATACGAACCATTTTCGCAGTAATTACTGTTGATCTCAATACGAGAAAAAACTCTGAGCCATGTAAAACGACCGACGCCACGGCCTCCGCGTGCTGCTTTAGCAGTCGTATCTGATTCTTGAAAATGAGCAAAGTGATCCTCAGTAAAACCATGCCCGTTATCTTCAACTGTGAATCCGCTGATTGGGCCATCATTCGAGGAATCGAGCGACCCTTTACGATGGATAGTCACTTTGATTACCTTATCAGTTTTATCCTCAGTCGAATGGATTGAATTGACAACTGTTTCGTAGAGAGCCATCAGCCCATCAGATTTCGCTAGCCGCATATTTCGAACACGGCCTTCTAGGTTGAGTCGTAAAGGTATAGACATATGTTATCCTACATGTGAGCGTTGATATCATCGGCGAACTCGTAGCACTTACAAAGTGTAGCCGATTGCCGGGTGCCGCGGGTGTCTCGCCTCCGACTCCTCCACGATCCCCCCCCAACAACCACATCCGTGCGCAAATCTCCCCCACCGCCACCCATCCCCCCTTCCAATCC
>JAESRA010000125.1 GCA_016764895.1 Phycisphaerales bacterium
CCGCTCCCTTACGGTCGCGGCTCGTTCAGATCAGAATCAGGCACTCTTGGCAGCACGCGGATCATCAAGCAACACCAACTCATCAACATTAGGAGCCTCAGCAACCGGCTTGCCCTTGGCGTCCGTCAGCGGGGTCCCATCCATCCGCGTAATAATCGGCACCGGATGAAGCTTCTCCTGGGCCTCAAGCTTGGCTTCAAGATCCGCCCGCTCCGCATCCTCAAGAGCCGTCCACTTCCCCCGCCCCCGACATTTCGGAAACCGGCTGCACCCAAGCCAAGGCCCACGCGCGCCATTCCGCAAATTCAACGGACTCTGACAAGTCCCACACTCAAGCTCCGTAAGCAACGCAGGCACACTCGGAGCATTGACAAAACCCTTCTTGTCAATATTCAAAATCATCCCATCATCATTCGTCTCCCCCTCCTCCAGCGGCGTCGTCAAGAAAGGCCCAAACCGACCCACCTTCCGAATCATCGGCCTCCCAGTCTTAGGACATTTGACATCCACAAACTCCGCCATCTGAGGCCGACCCTGACGATCACAAGGACACGCCCAATTACAATCAGGATACTGGGCACAACTCAAAAACCGCCCATTCTTCCCAAACCGATACACCAACGAAGAATCACACTTCTCGCACCGATACTCCTCAGGCGCAGGCCGAAGCTCCGCCTTGGCGTGCGTCATCTCTTCGTGCGCCCGCGCCAAACTCTTCGAGAACCGTTCATAGAACCCTTCGAGCATCTCGATCCAGTCCAAATGCTCATCCTCGATCGCGTCGAGCTTACTTTCCATATCACGCGTGTAGCCAAGATCCATCAATCGAGGGAACCCTTCGACAAGCTTATCAGTCACCACCATCCCCAGATCCGTCGCCCAAAACGCCCGCGCGATCTGCTCAACATACTTCCGATCCTGAATCGTCGAAATAATGCTCGCATAAGTCGAAGGCCGACCAATCCCCTCAGATTCAAGCGTCTTGATCAAACTCGCTTCAGAATATCGACCTGGCGCAGCCGTAAATTTCTGAGCAGGGTCCAAAGCAAACGGATACATCGGCTGATTTTCAGCCAACTTGGGCAAGTTCAACTCATCCCCACTCGTCGGCACACCCGAAACCCGGTAATGCCCATCAAAGGCCAGCGTCCGACCCGTCGCCTTGAACAACGCCTTATTCTCAACCCCGCCCCGAATCATCACACTCGTCGCGTCCCACTCGGCGGCAACCATCTGGCACGCAACCGTCCGCTCCCAAATGAGCTTGTAAAGTTTCCGCTGATCATCCTTGAGTGAACTCGGCATCGAATCAGGATGCCGCGAAACATCCGTAGGCCGAATCGCCTCGTGCGCCTCTTGAGCCCCCTTATTGGTCGTCTTAAAAAAGTTCGGCTTCTCAGGCAAATAGTTAGGCCCATAAGTCTTCTGAATATGACCCCGCACATCATTGAGCGCACCACTGTCAATATGCGTCGAATCCGTACGCATATAAGTAATCAAACCCACAGGCCCCTCACCCGGAATCGTCACACCCTCATACAACCCCTGAGCCGCCCGCATCGTTCGCTGGGCCCCAAACCCAAGCCGCGACGAAGCCGCCTGCTGAAGCGTCGAAGTAATAAAAGGCCCAGGCGCCCGCGACTTAGTCCGTTTCGTCTCAATCGACTCAATCTGATATTCAAGCTCCCCCTTGCACGACCCAGAAATCGACCGCACCCACCGCGCCGGGCCAACCCCGTCTTTATCCATATGCGATTCACTTGAAACATCGCTGAGTCCGCAGGCCTCAACAACCGACTGCACACCCCCGCTCAAATCATGCGCCCCGGAATCGGCAAACGCAATATTCACCTTATCGCGCCGCTCCTCGATCGTATCATGCGTCAACACTTCAAGTTCAGGCACAATCGACGACGAAAGAATCCGAGGATCAAACCTCTTCCCATCAAACTCCACAAGCGTCGCCCGCACCGCATTGTTCTGCGTCAACCACCCATTCTGCGCCTTAACCGTAGGCCCCTTCCCCTTCTCATCTTTGGACTCCACAAACGACTTCCACTGCCCCCCCAACTTCCCCGCCGCTGCCGAATCAAGCACAAAGTTCCCCGTCACCGTCCAATACTCATCAGGCACAAACGCCTCGATCTGCCGTTCCTTCTCAACCACCAGCCGCACCGCCACCGACTGCACCCGCCCAGCACTCAGCCCCCGCGCCACCTTCTTCCAAAGAAGCGGCGACACCTGATACCCAACAATCCGGTCCAAAATCCGACGCGCCTGCTGCGCATTGACCCGCTCTTCATCAATCGGATGCGGATTCTCAAACGCCTTCTCGATCTCCGCCTTGGTGATCGCCGTAAACATCACCCGCTGGGCATCCTTGGATTCAATCCCCAACTCCTGAGCCACATGCCACGCAATCGCTTCCCCTTCACGATCAAGGTCAGTCGCAAACCAAACTTGACCCCCAGTTGAGAGCGCATCCTTGGCCGCCCGTTTCAAATCCTTCATGACTGTTTCTTTACCAGAGAGAATCTCATAAGTCGGCTGAAATCTCTTCTCCAGATTCACCCCAGGCACCGGGTCCTTGACACCCTTTGGGTTCTTGGACGGCAAATCCCGCACATGCCCCACCGACGCGAGCACCACATAATCATCACCCAAATATTTATTGATTGTTTTGGCCTTGGCAGGGGATTCAACAATCACCAACGACTTACCCTTGGCCGCCCCCGCCTTGTACACACTCCCAAACTTCCGCCCAGCCGCCTTCTTGGCAACCTTCTTCGAAGCGGTCTTGGCGACCTTCTTTGTGGTCTTTTTAGCCACCTTTTTGGTGGTCTTCTTGGTCGTTTTTTTGGATGCGGTCTTCTTGGCCATGCTCGCCTCTCGTTGGGGTTATCTATTTATATATAGATAGTCTGAGCCGACACGGAACGCGCCGAGTTGCCATTTGTCAAGTCCGCCGCCCATCATTCATCCCAAAGCCGCCCGATAACCCACTTTTACACCACATACTTGCCAATTGGCCCACAATAGACTAATGTAGCACTTGCTACAAGTAGCCATCGCTACAAGGAAACCCACCAATGTACCCATCAATCCCCGTCCTCGCCCTCATCTCCACACTCTTCCTCGCCGGCTGCAACAACAAATCTACACCCACAGAACCAACCCAACCCCAAAAACTCGCCATCGTCACCACCACAGGCATGATCACCGACCCAACCACCATCATCACCAAAAACCACGCCCAAGTCACCGGACTCATGGCCGCAGGCATCGACCCACACCTCTACAAACCCACCCGAACCGACATCGCCAAACTCATGAACGCCGACATCATCCTCTACAACGGCCTCCTCCTCGAAGGACGCATGACCGACGCCCTGATCCGCCTTGCCAACTCAGGCATCACCGTCCAAGCCCTCACCGACTCCATCGACAACACCCACCTCCTCTCCCACCCAACCTACCCAAACCAACACGACCCACACCTCTGGATGGACCCCATCGCCTGGTCAGACGCCATCGAAGTCATCGCCCAAACCCTCATCAACCACGACCCAACCAACGCCGACGACTACCGCACCAACGCCGACGACTACAAATCCCAAATCGCCGCCCTCCACACCTACGCCAACAAAGTCCTCTCCACCGTCCCCGAATCCCAACGCATCCTCATCACCGCCCACGACGCCTTTGGCTACTTCGGCCGACGCTACAACTACGAGGTCGTCGGCATCCAAGGCATCTCCACAGAATCCGAAGCAGGCGTCCGCGACATCGAACACCTCGTCAACCTCATCGTAAAAAACAACATCAAAGCCGTCTTCGTCGAAACCACCGTCTCAGAACGCAACATCAAAGCCCTCATCGCCGGCGCCAACGCCCAAGGCCACAAAGTCACCATCGGCGGCTCCCTCTTCTCCGACGCCATGGGCAAAGCAGGCACCTACAAAGGAACCTACATCGGCATGATCGACCACAACATCACCACCATCACCAGAGCCCTAGGAGGCACCGCCCCCGCAACAGGAATGCAAGGCAAACTCTCACCGTAGTACTCTTTTCTGGGTGCCCCGTCGGAGCGGTCTTCCGCTCCTTCGGGTCAAACACCTACCCGCCCCAAACCCGAAGGAGAATAAGAATCCTCCGTCGGGCCACCCTGCATCTTCCTTGGTCCATCACTTGAGATTCAAAATGACAACACTCAAAACACAACCCCCCAACCAACCCCCCAACCAACCAAGATCAACCCTCGACGCACGACCAGAACACTCCGCCGACAACCCCCTCTCCGTCCACGCCATGACCGTCGCCTACCACCGCAAGCCCGTCCTCTGGGATGTCGACTACGACGCGCCCCCCAGCTCCCTCGTCGCCATCGTCGGCCCAAACGGCGCGGGCAAAAGCACCTTCATCAAAGCATGCCTCGGGCTCATCCCCGCCGCCGCAGGCACCGTCGAGTTCTGGGGCAAACCCTACAAACACGCCCGCGCCAACATCGGCTATGTCCCCCAACGAGAATCCGTCGACTGGGACTTCCCCGTCAGCACACTCGATGTCGTCACCATGGGGTTGTACCGAAAAATCGGTTTGTTCAAACCCATCCGCAAAGCCCACAAAGCCGCCGCCATGGAATCCTTGGACCGCATGGGACTCGCCGACTACGCCCACCGCCAAATCGCCCAACTCTCCGGCGGCCAACAACAACGCGTCTTCCTCGC
>JAESRA010000126.1 GCA_016764895.1 Phycisphaerales bacterium
CGCAACGACAAACGAGGCTGGTTGCGACCACGCAAACGACGAAACAACATCTTCTCAAAACGCTTGGCTTCGGAACCCGAAACCATTCGATCCTTACGGAGTTGACGCAAACGCTTACCACTCTTGCGAGATGACAAGTGCTTGTGGTACGCGCTCCGGTGACGGACTTTGCCCGTCTTGGAAATACGAATCCGCTTAGACAAACCTTTATGAATCTTATTCTTCGGCATAACGCTCTCCGGCGTAGTGAAATCTACTCGTAAACGCCCCACTCAAAGAGCAAGGCAGGAGGTGAGGATAGCCTCATCATCGGTCATAAACCATAGAAACAACCCCGAATCCCACATTTCTCTGTATCCGTTAGGGCCCAACAAACGCATCCGTAGGCCCAGATGGCAACTCGTTGCCCTCAATAATCCCCATCTGGTCCCGAGCATCAAAAATCGCCCGCTCGATCATCCGAGGCAACCAAAGATTGTCCCCCTGATCCAGCACCGGATCACGATGCCACACCGAACCCCCATCAAGCCCCAACACATGCTGTCCCATCCGATCATGATTCGGCGTATTCTCCTCTGGACGCACCCGCTCCCCATTGACAATCCGCCGAATCACCGGGCTCCGATCCGCCAGCAGCACCACACGCACCGGCTGACTTGGCCCATGAGCCTTCATACCACCCCGAACCATGATCCGGTAGCTGTACGAAATCTCATCAAGCGACCGCCAATCCTGTTGAGCCTGACCCTGCCCAGCCATCAAAGCATCCGGATTCGTAGGACACGCCAGTTCAGCCAGCGTCGCATGATTCGTCCGCACAAGCATGTACAAATTCGAAGAATTCGACCGTTCAGGAGTCGTCCCCACATCCATCCAGGTCCCCCCAGGGCTCGACCCAAACCCAGCCGTCGCCATCGGAAGCAGATCCCGGTTCGACCCAGCATAAGTCCCAAACGCCCGCCCCGTACTCGCCATATTGTCCAAACACTGCGCCTGCATCGACCGCGACCGAATCCCGCCCAAAACCGGTATCGTCACCGAAGCAATCAACAACAAGGTCGCCGCCAGCGTCACCAAATCCGCAAGCCGAAACCGCCCGCCAGGCGAAATCGGCAAATCCATAATGTACCGCTTCTGCGACCGATCAATCTCATCCTGAATCATCCCCAGCGTCCGATCCACAAGCGAATCCCGCTCCGAATCACTGTACCCCGCCCCGCTCGTAATCAACCCAACCAAATCCCCATGAACCGCATCACGCTCCGTGATCGGTTCCTGAGAATCCATCCAATCATCAACAGACGAAGCCGACGCCAAATCAAGCATTGGCTCATCCCCCACAGTCGCCGCCCGCAAGCTCGCCACATCTATCCGCGCCCCCCGCTGCCCATCATCAACCATCGGCGTATCAAGCAACCCCATCAGCCGCGCCACCCGACCAACACGCTCATCATCAGCGTCCGACCCTTCAAACCCGCTTTCAAACATGGCATCAACGGCCGCCTTATCAGCATCACTCAGTTGCCATTCCGATTGGAAGTCTTCAGACCCGTTTGATTCGTTCACATCACTCATCGACGAACTCCACACACCACCCAAACCACAAACTACTCTTCCCCAGCACCAGGTCCAATCTCAGAACGAGACACCCGCTGCCAACTTCTCGCAAACGCCGCAACCGCAGCATGCATCCGAGACTTCACCGTCCCAAGCGGAATCCCCAAATCCTCCGCAATCCTCGCATAACTCAACTTCTGGAAATATCCAAGCACCAACACCTCACGGAGCGGAGCCCCAAGACCATCAAGCGCAAGTTGCACAAGCCGATCCTGTTCATCCGTTTCCATCCTTTCGTCCGGTGCCGGGACATCAATCTCCAGCAAATCAACCATCGAAGTCCCACGATCCGATCCTCTCAGCGGGGCCGAGAGTTCAACCGTGCGCCTCCGCTTCTTCTTACGCAACAAGTCCCGTCCCTTGTTCGCCGCAATTGTAAAAAGCCAAGGCCGAAATCGCCTGCTGGCATCAAAAGTATCCGCCGATAAGTGAATCTGTAAAAAAGTCTCCTGAAACAAGTCCTCCGCCGCCGCCCGATCCCCCACCAATCGAGTCAAAAACCGCAGCAGATCATCGTGATACCGCTCAATCAACTCCTTGTACGCAGCCGCATCACCCGAACGAAACGCGACAAAAACCTCCTCGTCGGTTTGCCCCTCATAGGCACTGGGTCGGTATTCATTGATTGGTTCGTTCAATCCGGTCCTTTCCACTCTCAGATGCCGCATGATACGACACCAATCCCTATTAGGATCGCCAAACCCCACATTCCATCACCCAAACACCGATCGTCCGGGAATCAACCCATAATGGCCCCGCAAGCCCAAACACGCCGACAAGTTCTCAAGTAAAGTATCGGTTCGGGCAATACAAGGGCGTGAACCGCGTTATGCCCATAAGGATGGTGTCCCCGTTGAGTATCCAACCCGAGCCAGTAAGCCAAGAAGACGAGGCCATCCGTCTCCTCGTCCACCAAGCAATCCAAGGCGAGGAAAAAGCTTGGCGCGGACTCGTGGATACCTATTCCCGCCGGGTCTTTGCAATGGCACGCTCCCGGCTCCATGACGACGACCTCGCCGAGGAGATCACCCAATCCGTGTTTGTCACCGTAGCAACAAAGCTCTGCCAAGACAGCTACAACGAACAAGGCCGATTCGAGCCCTGGTTGTTCCGCATCACCATGAACCGCGTCCGCGACGAGTTCCGCCGCCGATCACGCCACGCAAGACCAACCGACCCAAGCCACCTCCAAGACGCCCGCATCCAAAACGCCCACGACCACAACGACCACGAACCAATCAACACCGCCCCCCTCAGAGCCGCCATCGAACAACTCAACAACACCGACCGAGAAATCATCGAACTCCGACACCATGGCCAACTCACCTTCAAACAAATCAGCGACATCCTCAACCAACCCGTCGGAACCCTCCTGGCAAGACACCACAGAGCATTAAAGAAACTCAAAGCAATCATGACCCCCCACCCCCCAAGTGAACCCAGTGAGATTCAATCATGAATGACCACAACCTCAACCACCGCGATCCAGAAACCGACGCCCTCATCGAACAACTCGATGCCCTGGGCTCACAAAACCGCTCAACCCCCGACACCGGCTTCGAGCAACGCATCATGGACTCCATCTCCAAACAGATCGCCCCATCGCCTCTACCAATTGCCAACGCACCTATCGCACAACCCAACTTCATGCCCGGCTGGAAATTCAACATCGCCGCCGCCATCCTCCTCGTCGGCAGCGCAACCCTACTCATCTGGTCATCAAGCAAATCCGCAACTCTCAATCCACCACAAGTCCCACAACACACCCTCGTTTCCCTCGAAGAAGACTTCGACGCCCTCTACGACCTCACCGATTTCGCCGATTCACTCGACTCAGACCTCGACGAACTCAACTACAGAACCGAACAGATGCACACGGAACTCTCGCTCCCAAGTATCCTGATGGACCTTGCCGACAGTTCCCTCGAAGGATCACTCTAATGCCAAAAACTCTGATGCCAAAGTTTCTGATACCAAAGAACGCCCCACTCATCATCTCGCTTCTGGTCGTGACCAGCAGTTGGGCTGTCGCCCAGCCCCAAAACGATCCACCACCACAACAAGACCGCCCCACAAAGAGCATCAATCCCAACACCCCATTGAGCCCCGACGCCCTCCGCAAACGCCTCCTCCACACCCTCAACTTCGCCAAACGCATCGTAGAAAAACACGAAGCCGCCCTCGCCCAGCTCGACGCCGGCGATAATCCCCGCCAGGTCATGCGTGAACTACGCACATCCGAAAACCGAAAAACGATGCGTAATACACAACGCCTAAACGCCTATCCCATGGATCAAACGCAGGAAAACCCAGACGATCCCCGCACCCCTCCATCGCCAACAATTACACCCGAAGACATCATCCAAGTCCGCGAGTTCGTTGAGAAAAACCTCCCCACGATCGACGCCCACCTCAAACAAATCGAATCCCTAAGCCCCAAAGCCACAGACCCACTCGTCGCACGACTCGCCCCCAAAGTCCTCGAAATCCTCCACCTAAGGGATCAGAACTCTGCCATGTCATCTCTCAAACTCGACGAACTCAAAGCCGGGCTCGCGTATACCAACGCATCACGCCGCTACCGCGTGCTCCTCAAATCAGCATCAACCGACACCGACGCCCTCACCCAAGCCGAGCAGCAAGTCCGCAACGCAGCCTCGGCCCGCTTCGATGCCCAGGTCCACATCAAACAATACGAAATCCACCAACTCACCCAGCGAATCCAGCAACTCCACGCCGCCCTCGAAGAACTCAACGCCCAACGACAAGACCAAGTCGAAGCCCAGGTCCAGTCCGCGCAGCACGCACCAAAATCACGAAAGATGAGACACAGAAAAAACTCATCCAACACCAATCCGAAAAATTAACTCTCAAGAAACGGCTCAGGAAACACCTCAAGAAACGACCGACCCCGCCCCAATCTCGCTCATCGGTGTCATCACCACAACCGACCGCTCATCACTGCCCTTGACCGCATCAGATGCAGCAATCAGCATCCCCCGCGACTCCTCCCCACGGATCGTCCGCGGCGCAAGATTCGCAACAATCACAATCGACTTACCAACAAGATCAGCAGGATCGTAATACTCACGAATCCCCGCACAAATCTGCCGGGGTTTCCCAGACCCATCATCCACCTGCAACTTCACAAGCCGATCCGCATCAGGATGAGGCTCGGCCTCAATAATCTTGGCCACACGCAAATCAACCTTAGCAAAATCATCAAAGGTGATCTCAGGCTTAAACATCGACTCGGTCTCAGACTTCGCTTCTCGTTGATCGCTCATGTCAGCTCCATTCATCAAATCGGGTCACCACTCACGGCGTAGCAACCCATCGACCATCACGATAGAACGCTTTATCCACCTCGACACGAAACAAACGAACAAGATCCGTCACAGTTGGCAGATTGATCGCCCCATCCATCGACATCGACGCCGCCGCCCCCCATGATTCCACCTCAACGCTGCTGAGCATCATCTCCACAAGCAGCATCATCCTCAACTCATCATTATTGGCGCACATCCCCAAACCACGCAAATGGTCCGGGCAAGCCAGCCGCCGCCCAGGAGAACTCCGATCCACAACATACAACCGACCCCTACACGAATCCTCCCGGCCACGCTCAATCTCCAGCTCAAGCACCCGAATCAAATCCACCCGATCAATCCCCCCAAGAACCGCCGCCTCAAGCACCCGCGCCCGGACCTCCGGACGCGCAAACAACTCCGCCCCCAACGGCTGCTGATGATACCGAATCGCATACAAACACTGCGCCGCTTCCATATCCAACTCGTCAGCAACATTCTTTCTTTGAGCAAGCATCCGCGACCACTCATTCTCCCGTGATGGATCAAGCAGCAACGCCAAATCCCAAAGCCACAGCCGCGCCATATCACTCTCAACAAGCTCAGCAAGCGCAATGCACCCAGACGACGCAACCGAGTCCTCCCCATTCCGATCAGCCCAATACACCGCCCGAACAAGCAACTCGATCTCAAACCCCCGGTCACGGCTCAACCCAGGGCTCAACCCAGCATCAAGCATTGCCAACTCCCCCAACTCCAAATATAACCCAGGCTCCTCAGGACGAAGATTCCCCAACTCCAAACCCGGCCCCAAATCCTGAACAGCAGACGCAAACACAGTCGCCCCTATAAAACAAACAACTACAAACCAAACTCGCCTCATCATGACACCCCCTCCGATTCAAGCACTATCAACCACAACTCCGCCATCGCCCGTTCGATCAACAAAATCTGCACAACCCCGTCCACAGTCTGATACATCTTGACCGAACTCGCACTCATCACCCGATCGACCCTCATGCTCAACCCAGGCTGCCGCCGAGAAATCTCATCGGCCAGCAACTCAAGAGCCGCCCCTTGATACGCCACAAACTCCTGAATCGGCCCCCTTGCCTGACGCAATCGAACCAACAACCTCGCCCGTGTTTCCCGAGGAACCACACGCCCATCAGTCATCAACCCAAGCACCAACTCATCAAAGTACCCCCTAGCCCCCTCATCACTCCCGCTCCGATTCCTCAAACGATAACTCTCTACCATCGCACGCGAATAACTCTCAAAAACACTTCCCGAAACACCGCCCTCAAGCACGCCCACCGAAACCAAACGCTCCAGCAATGCTCTCCGAGAAGCCGCCGCATCCCCCAACTCCCCATCATACCCAATATACCTATGAATCAACTCGGTCATCCGCCGCGTCGTCCTCTTAGCCCCCGCCACCCGATCAAGCGCAATCAATATCGAAACCTCATCCCGCCGCACCAACATCGCACCCTCTGCCCCAGCCCGGACCCGCAAGTTCGGCGCCTGCATCGCAAGATACACAAGCGCATGAGCACTCTTAGGCCCAACAACATCAAACTGATCCAACGACCTCAAATGCCCAAACAACTCGTCAGCATCATCCAAGTTCCGAGCCCTAGTCGCCCACAACTCATCACGCGCCGAACTCGACAAATCCAACTCCTGCCCCGTACCCTGATCCGAATTCATCGGAGAATCAAAGAGTTCAATCAACCCAATCGCCCCAGCCTCATCATCCCTCTGATACACCAAACACGCACTATTGACCCGCGCCAGCTCAATCCCTCGGCTCATCGCCTGGCTCGGCCTCATCGAACTCCGGGTCAACCTTAACAACAACTCGATCCGCTCAACCAACTCCGCCCGCACTCCACTGACAACACCACGCTCTGTAGCCCATCGCTCACGAAGCAACCCCAAATACGCTTCACGCGCAGTCATAGAATCATCTTTATCAATCACCATCCCCACCTCCAGCCCCTGAGCGGAAGAATGAATCACCATCGCCTGGGTCAATGCCGCAAGCCGGTCGCTCCGTACCTTAGGATCGACAACCAGCCCCATCAACCAAGACCGCGCCGCCGAGCCTTCCCGCCACTGAACCCCTTGAACAATCTGCTTGGCGCATTGATCCCATCCATCCCCGATCCGCACATCGATCAACCGCCAATACGCGGCCTCAAATATCCTCGACTCCCCAAAACCTTCCGCCCGCTGATCCATCGGCTTGAGCTGACCGATCCACCACACCCACCACTCCGGATCATCCCTGCTCAATTTCCCCAGCCGAACAAACTCTGCAAACAAATATTGATCAAACGCCCCCTCAACCAAACGCGCACCAGCACGGCTCGTCATCGCCGAAACATCAACCACCCCACCACCCTCAATCCGCGATCCAAACAACCAAGAACGAACCGCCAAAATCAACACAGACCCAGGACGATCAGGATCATCCAAACTCAAAAATGCAGCAGCCTCCTCAAACACCTCAGGATTCAAAATCCCACCAAGCACTCCCTCAATCGCATCCACAGCCCGATCAAGCTCCTCAGCAGTAAACTCCGTCCATTGCTCACCCAACCGCTCACCAACCTCCGAAAACGCCCTCCCCGCATCAACATCAAAAACACCAACACGATTCGCCTTCTCCAGTTCAAACAAAATCGCCGAATAATGCCTCCGCTCAGAATGCTCAACCTTCCCCGAGCTTGCAGACTCCGAACTCGAAAAATCTCGAACAACCGCAAGGCCATTCTCCAACTCCCGCCCCCCTCCAATCCCACCATCAACCTCCGAAGATTTCATGTAGCCCACCGAAATCAAAAGCAGCCCCATCATCACATACACCGCAGGAATCATCAACCAAGGCAACGCCCCCGCCGAAGGATCAATCAACGAAGGCCCACGGATCACCCGCTTGACAACCCCCCCCTCCTGCCTTCCATCAGTCCCCTGTTCATCAATAATTTCCGCGACAAGTTGGGCCGCTGATATCTGGTTCATCCGTGCAAACTGCCCAAGCCGTTTCCGTGACCGCATATTCCATCCCCCGCACGCCCCGAGCAAAGTCAACGCCTGTTCCCTTACCCGCTCATCAAGCCGGCTCGTCGGCTCAACCCGCCATGCCTTAGGAGGCTCACCCACCAGCCCAACATCTCCAACCCTCGTGAAGTTCCTGAACTCCCCAGCTGGAGGCGCTGGCGTCAAGCGTGCGGAGACTCAAGATGTCAAGGCTATCACCTCGAAGATGGA
>JAESRA010000127.1 GCA_016764895.1 Phycisphaerales bacterium
CAACTCCGCCGACGAATACGACAAATGGCTATTGGATCGCTCTGAACTCGAAGCGGCCATCGGAGAATCGGCCGCCAATACCTACATCAACATGACCTGCGACACCGCCGACGAAGCCAAGCAAGCCGCATGGACGGCGTACCTCGAAGATGTCGCGCCCAAGT
This sequence comes from Phycisphaerales bacterium, assembly GCA_016764895.1. Classification (GTDB taxonomy): domain Bacteria; phylum Planctomycetota; class Phycisphaerae; order Phycisphaerales; family UBA1924; genus UBA1924. Next base: position 165 of record JAESRA010000127.1, read on the forward strand.
TCAAACCCATCGCCTTCATCCTCGATAAAAAACTCAAAGAACTCGCCGAGAAGTTTAATAAAACAACCGGCTATCACGAAGTGCTCTTCCGCGACACCGCCGCCGATGTTGATCTGTTCCGCGATGACAATGTACCACTCGAAACCGAGCTCGCCAAACTCGACCAAGAATACGACAAAATCTGTGGCAAGATGACCGTCGAGTTCGATGGCCAAGAACGAACCATGCCCATGATGGGCAAGTACTCCGAATCCGCAGACCGGCAGGTGCGTGAAGATGCTTGGAAAGCGGTCGCCACACGCCGGCTCCAAGACAAGGACGCCATCAGCGCGATCTACGACGAGATGGTCACCAAACGCGATCAGTGCGCTAAGAACGCCGGCTTCGACAACTATGTCGAGTACATCTACAAAGCCAAGCATCGTTTCGACTACGACACCACCCACGCCTACGCCTTCCATGATGCGATCGAGAAACATGTCATGCCGTTCGTCGCCAAACTCGACGCAACACGCAAGAGCGAACTCGGCGTAGACACACTCCGCCCGTGGGACCTCAATGTCGATCCCAAGAGCCGCGGCGAGTTGACCCCATTTGACGGCGGAGCCGATCTGGTCGCCAAAACCAAGGCCTGCTTTGATCGCATGAGCCCGGAACTCGGCGAAATGTTCGCCACCATGGGTGACGGCTCAAACACCAACGGCACCGACAACGGCAAGGCCTCCTTTGACCTCGATTCCCGCAAGGGCAAAGCCCCGGGCGGATACCAGTACATGCGTGACCGCTCGCGGCGGGCGTTTATCTTTATGAACGCCGCCGGTCAGCACCGCGATGTCGAGACGATGGTTCACGAGGCCGGGCATGCGTTCCACTCGATGTACTCGGATCAAGAACCCTTGGTCTGGTACCGCAGCTCGCCGATCGAGTTTGCCGAGGTTGCTTCGATGAGCATGGAACTGCTGACGATGCCGTACTGGGATGAGTTTTATCCCAATGCTGAGGACGCCAACCGCGCCCGTCGCAAGCAGCTTGAGGGTTCGATCTCGCTCTTGCCTTGGATCGCAACGATTGATGCGTTCCAGCACTGGGTGTACCTGAACCCGACGCACACCCGCCAAGACCGCGCCCAGGCATGGATCGATCTCGAAGCCCGCTTCGGCCACGCCGGACATCGTACAGATTCAACAGGCATCGAAGAAGAATGCAAGTTCACTTGGCAGCGGCAGGGGCATTTATTTGGCGTGCCGTTCTACTACATCGAATACGGCATCGCGCAACTCGGCGCGCTGGGTATCTGGCTGACGAGTTTGGAGCAATCCGAAGAGGCCGCGCTGGCCGTATATAAGAAGGCCCTCACCCTGGGCGGCACCCGCCCGCTGCCTGAACTGTTCAACGCGGCTGGCTTGCCGTTTGACTTTGGGCCAGAGACTGTTGGGCGATTGGTTGACCGGGTGCAACTGGAACTTGACAAACTGCCTGAATAAACCCGTCCAATCAAAGCACACACAACCCGCCTTGTGCGGGTTTTTTTATTGTTTCCAAGGCCCCGTCACCGCCAAGGTCCAGCCCATGCCTTGCATGTTGACGAACATCGTCGAGCCGTCCGGGCTAAAGCACACGCCAGCGAACTCTGTGCTGTTCATCGCGTTCTTGGCGAACTGGTACAACTGGCCATCCGGGCTTACCCCAACCAAGAACTGCGGCGCCTCGCCATCTTCACACACGAACAAATCGCCCCAAGGCGAGAAGGTGATGGTGTCGGCGTTCTGCAACACCGATGGATCGTTGGGCTCGATGAACAACTCAAGCGTGTCCAAGCCCTCGCCCATGCCGTCGGGCGTAAGCCGCCAGATTTGACCGGCCCCTACTTTGCCGCCGTTGGTGCAGGCAAAGTAAGCAGAGCCCGCATCTTCTCCGCCCCACCACATGCCCTCGCCTCTGGCAAAACGAGCGGCCCCCTTGTCAAAGCCACGCTGGCGAAGATCATCAAGCGGCGAATCAATCTCATCCATCGTGATCCACCCACAAGTCATCGGCTCGCCCAACTTGACCAGCGGCGAATCCCAGTTGCGCGTATCAAGTGACTTTCGACCCAGCACATGCAACGCCTGCAATCGACCGCCAGCGTGCAGATCACCCGGTACTTTGGGCACAAAGCGGTACAACAATCCATCGTGCCGATCCTCGGTCATGTACACGATCCCGCTCTTGGGATCAATGCACACCGCTTCGTGGTTCATGCGTCCCATGCCTCGGATGGGTTTGGGATCGGCGAGCATTGGCTCTTGGGTCACGGGCACTTCGAAGCAATAGCCGTGATCCTTTTCGTGGCGTTCACCCTTGACGAGTACGGATTCTTCGCAACTGATCCAACTCCCCCAAGGCGTCGGACCACCGGCGCAGTTGTGTTCTGTTCCTGCCAGCGACAGCCAGTGCCGCTCGACCCGTTTGGTTTTGAGGTTGTAGACCACCGTTGTGCATCCGCCGCGGGATGCTCGGCCAAATCCAGTGTCATAAATTTTCGCCGGATCAATCAGCCCGATCCGCTCTTGGCGCGATCCGAAAGGCGACGGAACTTTGTGCGCATCGGAAATCTCATGGTTCCGCACAATTATGCAGCGGCCTGTGTCAACCGAGCCGTCGTCGTTCATAAACGGGAACGATGCCATTCCATCGTGCTTGCCGGGGACGATCAAACCGTCGTCCATCGTCGCACCCATCGGGCTGATGATGTGGTAGGAGAATCCTTTGGGTAGATCGAGAATCCCGTCAGGGTCTTTGAGCATCGGGCCAAAGCCAACGGCCCCCGATGATCCTGACGACCCCATGAGTTCAGCAATCGCACCGCGAGCCAGCGTCGATTGCAACCCGGCAAAGCCAAGAGCCACCGCAGAAGAACGCATCATAAAAAACCGACGAGTGATTGGATCCATGCGCCATTGTATTGGCCACCAACCATCACCGGACCTGTCCAACCACCAATATCAACATATTTGGCAAAGTCATCACGAAATCTGTCAACCCACCGAACTCTGCGTGGTATATTCACACATACCAATACCGGAGATCAATCCCATGCGAACCCTCGCCACCATCGGATACACATGCCTGCTCGCCTCAACCATGTTGCTTGGCGGCTGCCTTGTCTCCTCGGCCAAAGCCACCCGAATCGACGGGGCCTATGTCCAACCCAACACCGTATCGAAAGTCAAAATCAACCACACAACCGCTCAAGAAGTCGAAGAACTCCTCGGGCTCCCTTCAACAATGAGTGATAACGACGATGGCTCTGAAACATGGACCTGGAACTGGACAAAAGAATCTGGTGATGCAGGTGCCGTTTTCTTGATATTCGCAGGCGAAAAAGTAAAAGTCATCCATGAGTCAGTTCATATCAAGTTCGTCGATGGCATCGCCGTCAAAAAATGGCGTGACTAACACCTAAGTCCCGCGCCGATTCCCAAACAACTGCACATGCACGCGTGGGCAATAACTCCATCCCCGTTCAATGCACGCCTCAACCACCCAGCGGATGTCATCAGGATCAGGCACGCTCACCCCCTCAGGCATCAGCATCACATCACACGGTTTATACCCGCGAATCTCCCCAAGCACCGATTCGATCTCCACAAGATCACTCGGCGACTGCACCACAAACTTGAGCTGCCGATCCGGTGACGAAGCCATCAACTCGTTGATCGAATCAAAGTTCAATCGCCGCTCTTCATGGCGTTTGGCCCACACGCCGTCAGGATCGCGCGGATCATCAGTCGGCGTTGAGTTGGCAAGCTTGGGCGACAAGCTCATCAGATCGCACGCCAGCCCCGGCAGCGTGAGCGTCCCCGCCGTCTCAACAGTAATGTGCATCCCCGCCTCGGCCAAGCCGCGCGACAACGCGACGAGTTCACCAAACATCATTGGCTCCCCGCCCGTCAGCACCGCATGAACAACCCCGCTGCTCTTGGCCTCCGCTATCAACGCTTCAACACTCCGCATCGTCTTCTCTGGCGACCAACTCGCATAAGGCGTATCACACCACCCGCACCGAAGATTGCAGCCAGCCACTCGGCAGAACCAACTCGGTACGCCTGTGAGTTTTCCTTCGCCTTGGATGGACACGAAGGTTTCTGAGATTGGGAGTGTGCCGTTCATGATGCGTAGGCCGTGGGATCATCAATCCCCGCCTGCTCGAATCCACGCTTGCGAAGCACGCACGAATCACACTGACCACAAGCCCCCCCATCCTTTCCATCGACCGGGTCATAGCACGAATGCGTCATCGAATACTCCACACCCAACCCAACACCGCGTTTGATGATCTCCGCCTTGGTCAACTCCATCAATGGCGTATGCACCACAATCCCGTTCCCATCAACGCCCAACTTTGTCGCCAGGTTCGCCGTCCTCGTAAACGATTCAATAAACGCAGGCCGGCAATCCGGGTAGCCCGAATAGTCCACCGCGTTGACCCCGATGAACAGGTCGGTCGCATCAAGCGTCTCGGCCAATGCCATCGCAATCGACAGAAACACCAGATTCCGCGCCGGCACATAAGTCACCGGGATGTCCGTCATCTTCGATTCATCGCGCCCCTTGGGAACCTCGATGTCAGCAGTGAGCGCAGAGCCGCCAAATGAACCAATATCAATCGGGAACACCCGGTGCGAGACGCCGCCCAGTGCCGTGCTGATCCGTGCGCTGGCGTCGAGTTCGTTGCGATGCCGTTGCCCATAATCAAACGCCAGTGTGTGGCAGTCGAAACCTTGGGCAATCGCCATCGCCAGTACGGTCGTTGAATCAAGCCCCCCAGAGAGCAAAACAACCGCTGGTGGCCCGGATTCCTGTCCCACTGAATTGTCAGATAGTGCTGCCATATTCAACGGTAGGCCGCGCCAAGCACGGATTTCATAACACTTGTTGGCGACATTCGTGTATAATCAGTCCATGCCCTTCTCGCTCATCAGTGCGACGGTGCTGCGTATTCGCCCCATCGGAGTCACTTCCGACTATTGCCCGGTTTGCCGGAAAGAATGTCGCTTCCGACTCGCCCAAGCAGAACACAAGCGATACTTCATGTGCATGGACCGAGGCCGGCACGGCCAACCCCACCACGAACTCACCTGCATGACCTGCGACTGCCGCGTCGAACGACCCACCGAAGAACGCCCCATCTCCATCCTCCCAGACCCAAA
>JAESRA010000128.1 GCA_016764895.1 Phycisphaerales bacterium
AACTTGGCAACCCGCCCCCGCGCCACTTCAACAGAGTGTTTCGCCTCCTGCCCAAACCGATGCACGCTTGATGGATTCCCCCACCCATCAACCATCGCCCGCGTCGCCGCCTCAACCACCCCCGCCGTAGGCCGCGTCGTCGCATTGTGATCCAGATACACCATCACCAATCCTAGGTTCGTCCCAAGCAACAACCCGCGCACAAAAAAACCCCAGCATCAGCCAAGGCTTCAAAAAACTCATATCCAAAACCTCAACCCTTGCGAAGCATCGCCCACCCGATCCCGCCAAGCACAAGCACCAGTCCAAACGACCCGCCCATCACCATATACAGCATATTCTGATCCACCGGTGCAAGCACAGAATCAGACCCGCCATTGAGCCCCAAAATCATCACCGCCATCGCAAGCATCAACACAAGCAACGAACCAAGCGCGATCCCCCCAAACAATCCAGAAGCAGGCCCGTCATACACCTCACCCATCGGCATCGCCATAGGCATCGCCGCATGCTGCGGAGCAAACGAACTCGGCGTAGATTCAGCACCCTCAAACAACGCACTCCCAGCAGGAGCACCAATCGCAGAAGCCCCAAGCGAACTCCCACCAATCCCAGAAGCTCCCCCCTGAGAATCCGCCGCCAAATCATCCAAAAGATTCCCACCAAGCGATGTGTCATCAGGCTCAAACGCAAGTTGCGACAACCCAGAACCACTCGCCCCCGCATCCATCCCAAACCCAGACCCACCAATCCCAGTCCCAGATCCACCAAGAGCAATCCCGCCCAACCCACCACCCGAAACCAGAGTCTCAGCATTGGAGTCCGCGTCATCATCATCATCGGCATCAAAGATCGAAACCCCCGTCGCATCACCCGAAGCCTCAAGAGCAAGAGCACTCGCGCTGGCCGAAGCCGACAGCGAAATCGGATCAATCCCAGACTCCCCAAGCCCGGTCCCGCCCATCGCCGTATCAGCAAGCGTGATCCCATCGAGATCATCATCATCATCTCCGCCCAAGAGATCCACCTGATCAACCTTGAACATCAGATTGTCCCGATCCCGGAACTCCTGCAACTGCCCAGACTCAACAAGCGCTTGAACTTCATCAGTCGACATCCCAAGCTTGGCCGCCGCTTCATCCAGTGTGTAAAACATCTTCGCCATAGTTCATCCGCTCCGGTTTCTTCTATCTAAGCACAGCCCAAAGCCCATAGCGAGCCCAACCATGCATCTGTCCATCTTATACCCAAACTGACTATACCCAGACTGCTCAAAGTCCAGTCAGCCCAAACAATAGCGCGCCAACCCACAAACCCCCACCCCACCGCCCAGAAGCACCTGAAATGATCCCCCGGCTGCCGCTGTGCAAATCAGATACGCACCCCATTTCAACACGGTTGCTCACAATATTTCATTCCAGTACCCCATCTAAAATTGGCCCTCTTTCAAAATAATTCTCTCCAATTACACCCATTTTCTCTACAAAACACCCCACACACACCAAACACCATCTCGTTTTCCCCTTCCAATTCACCACAAAATGTGCATAATAGAACACGGTACTAACCCACCCGGCCACAAGAACCCCCCAACCCCCCAACCCCCGTGGCCAACACAACACCCTCTTCACTTTGAGGGGTCTTCACTTTGGAAGTCTTTACTTTGGGGGGCGAAAGGAATCGATCATGCAAACCGTCTCACAACTTCTCGCAAACAAAAAACACTGGAACGATGGCGATCACGGCCACCACCGAATCGAACGCGTACACACCATCAACCAATCCGCCTCCGCCCTCGACGCCGCCCGCCTCATGAACGAACACCATGTCGGCTCACTCATCGTCACAGACTCCTCAAACACAATCACAGGCATCATCACAGAACGAGACATCCTCACCAGAATCGTCACCGCACAACTCGACCCCGCCACCACCACCGTCTCCAAAGCAATGACCAAAGATGTCATCTCCTGCACCCCCGAAACCTCCCTCACCGAAGCCCGACACCTCATGACTGACTGCAAAATCCGACACATCCCAGTCACAGAAACAAAAGACGGCAACAACCAACTCGTCGGCATGATCTCCATCGGCGACCTCAACGCCGCCTCCAACGCAGACCTCACCATCGAAGTCAAAACAATGCGCCAATACATCACCGCCAGCTAGGTCGTGTCTGACCGATCTGATGGGTGCCCCGACGGAGCATTCTTATGCTCCTTCGGGTCTTGCCTTGCCTACTCCCCAAAGACCCAATCGAACCCGCCACAGGGTGCCACTACTCGCCGCCTTTGGGCGCAGTAGTGTCTTACTTCACGAAACGACTTCATCAATCTAAAAACCGCCGGGCCCCCAACGAGACCCGGCGGCCGTGCACTACTCAACCAAGGAGAAACTGTAGAGTCAAGTAGCCATGCCCTTCACTCAGACACGCGAAAAACCACACGCCGTGCGACATCATTTCCAACAATTTTATAAATACACCCCACCAATCACCCTAAGGCGACAACTCCCCATACGCCGCCGGATCAAGCTCCGCCGCCCGCCCAAGGTGATACTCCACCTCCTCAGCAGTCCCCGAAAACACCAACAACCGAGCAAGATTATAATGCGGATGAGCAAAATCCGGGTTCCGCTCAATCGCCGCCCGGAAGCAATACTCCGCCTGCTCATACCGCTCCTTCATCGCCAGCAGATACCCCACATTATTCCAAGAATCCGCGTGCATCTGGTCCAGCGCAAGCGACTGGTCATACGCCGTAATCGCCTCGTCATACCGCCCCTCCATCGCCAGCAACACCCCAATGTTGTACCGCACCAACGCCACATTCGGATACAAAACCGCCAACTCTTCAAACCGCGCCAGTGCGCCGGCAGCATCCCCGCCCTGCGCCATCGACTGCGCCGCCAATATCTCAAGTTCCCCGAGTTTTTCAACAAGTTCATCACCAACATACAACCCCCACCGCTGCGTAAACAACAAATGCGAAAGCGCGGCCCCCACACTCTCTTGACGCTCAACAATCCCCTCGGCATGATCAACATGACCAACATGACCAACATGATCAAAAGAACCAACACGATCCAACAGCCCAACCGCCCTCCACCCAACAAACTCGTGATACCGAATCACACTACTATGCGCCGTCAGCACCACCCCAAAAACCACAAGCAACCCAAACACAAACCCAGACCGCGAAACCTTCCCACCAATCTTAAACTGAAAACGATTCAACCGCACATAAGGCATCCACAAAAGCCGCAAACCAGTCACCACCGCCCAAGCACCAATCACCCCAAGCCCAAGCGTCAACAAAAACGGCATAAGCCCATACAACCCCCGATACACAAACAACACCACAAAAAACACCACCACCAGCACCCCCTCCTCCCAAAGCAAAAAATCATACCGAGGCCGCTTAATCCCCTCATCCCTCTTCAACGATGTCAACAACCCAGGCATCCTAAACCCAAACCCAATCTTCCCCTCCGGACAATTCGATATACAGTCCAAATCCTTAAGACACGCCGGATTCACAACCTTCCCATACACCGTCAATTCCTCATGCACCCGAATCCCCGACTGACACTTAGCCGTGCATATCCCGCACGAAGAACAATCCACCATCTCCCCATCATCACCATCCCTCCCCACCGCCACAATCTTCCCCGGCGCAAGCCGATCCCCAAGCGAAAACAACGCCCCATACGGACACCCATACTTACAAAACGACCGCGACCCAAGCAAATACACAATCACAAACCCCACCACAAAAAATGTAAACAACATCACCCCAACCCCAGGCAGGTTCCGCCAAAAATCATCCGTCAAAAACGAAGCCCACCCGCTCTCATCAGTCGTGATATGCAACACAGGCATCGGACGCCCCGCAATAAGCCGCTCCACCTGAGGCCACACAAACATATACAACATCGCCCCAAAAGGAACCAACACCAACGACCGCATCCGCACCGGCTTAGGACGAATCCCCACCTTCTCAAGCAACCAAGCACTCAAATCCTGCAACGCCAATATATGACACCCCCAAGAACAAAAAAACCGCCCCACCACAAGCACCGACGCCATCGCCACCACCATCAAAATAAACCCCGCCGTCAAAATCCCAAGCTCAAGCGTGTGCATCACCTCATTAAGCTCAAGCGGAGCCAGCGTCGTCCCATTGATCTTCCAATGCGCAATATGCAACCCCATCAACACATACACCCCAATCAAACACCCCGCCCGCCAAGGCCCATACGCCCGCGCCCGTTCAGCCCGTTCAACATGGTCCGCCTGATCGCTCATCAATACCCTCGCTCAACCGAGACACCAAAACAGCACCCCCCAAACACCCCCCAAAGTACACCCCCAAAAATACCACCACAAACCCCTCAACACAACAATAATAGACACCCTTGTCCGAAAACATCAAGTTCCTCGCCCCACCCTCACCCTATAAAAAGCACGCCAACCACGACATGCTTTTAATAAAAATCCTCAAAATCCTCCCCCAGTGCCCAGTGGCTAATGCCTAGTCCCCTCTTAAATCACCCGCGTCACCGACACCCCCGCATACAACCCCGCAACCAACTCCCGCCCAACAACCATCGCCCCATACGCATTATTAATCGGCTGAATCCGAATCATCTCAGCCCCATCATCCCCCGACTCAAAATACACTCTTTTAAAAGTCGTCTCAGAATCCGGCTCCAATCGCACAAAACAATCCATCCCACTCTCCACCACCTTGCTCGGCGAAAACACCACAATATCACCCTCCCGATACAACGGCTCCATCGAATCCCCCACAACCCGCGCCGCAAAAGCATCAGGATCATGCACATCAGGAGCCCGAATATACTCATCAGCAACCCGCGCCGGATACCCCAAATCCGTAAACGACCCCGGATACCCCGCCGTCACCTTATTAATCAAAGGCACCTCCACAGGCAACCCCACACGCTCAACCCCGTACCCCTTCTCCTCCCCCGCGCTTGCGGGGGAGGTGGCCGCGCAGCGGTCGGAGGGGGTCTTCTCTTTCCCTTCATACACCTCAATCAACGCCGCCAACTTCCCCGACTTATGCACCCCATCCAAATCCTCCTTAAGCAACGCCGCAATCTCCCGCCCCGCCGCATCCCGCGCCGCCTCCCGCGCCCGCATCGCCTCAACATCAGCCCGCACCGACGCCGGCGTACGCGACCACATCGACATCTCAACAAGTTCCCCCTCCCGAAACGACAACACCCGTTCAAGCCGCGACGACAACTCCTCCCCCGGAGCCCCCTTGACTCCATTCTCAATCGCCGACAAATACGACTTGGCGCACCCCGCCCGCCGCGCCACCTCCGCAAGCGACAACCGCAACGCCGTCCGACGCTGATGAATCGCACCACCAAACCCGAACTCGTTCTCTGAACCATTCAGCACAACATCTCCAGCCTCTGTGGACAACTCATCATTTCACAACCCTCTTTCAACCTCTATACCACACCCAAATCCAATACTCGGCTTCTGAACGGGAGGAATAGACCGGATTTGTGCGCGAATTAAACCAGACTCCGTACAATACCCTTACAAATCGTTCCCGCTTCGGCGTATCATTATCAAATGATCGTTCACCTTATTGTGAACGCAAGTTCGTGTAATGTCAAATGCCAATGGCACAAAAAGGAGTTTTTTATGCCCTCAAAGGTCTATCAAGCAGACTGGCTCGATCAAGTTTCCGACGGAATCGACTTCAGACGCACCCACAACTCCGCCCTCACCGACTCCATCGTCACCCGCGCCCAACACCTGGCAGGCCAAGACCGCGACCTCGTACTCGCCATGTACCGCGATGGACACTCCGCCGCCCAAATCGCACGACTCGGAAACCAAGACCCAAGACAAGTCCGCCGTCGCATCCGCCGCGTCCTCTCAAGGCTCACAGACCCAACCTTCATCTTCGTCATCACCAACCAATCAAACTGGTCCACCACCCGCCGAAAAGTCGCCCAATCCCTCTTCCAAGCAGGCCGCTCCATCCGCCAAACCGCAAACGATCATAACCTCAAAATCCACCAAGTCCGCCGCCACCGCACCGCCATCATCGAACAACTCAACACCCCCCTTACAACAAACTCCCCCAACCGAAACTGGCAAACAGTCAAATAAAAAACCAATCCAAATCAATCCGAATCAAATCTCAGGGGTGGGCCCAATGAACAACAACAAAAAAACACACTCAAAAAAATCCACGCGCCCGCTCCCAAAACCAACCCAAGCCCCAATCTCAGCGACCATCCTCTTCGATCCGCTCGCCAAGGCTCGCCGTCGAACAAATCCAGCCATCAAAACGTACGCCCGGGCCC
>JAESRA010000129.1 GCA_016764895.1 Phycisphaerales bacterium
CTCGGTGCCCAACTCAAAAAAAACCTCCGCGACGCCTGGTGGACCGATGTCGTCATGAAGGGCTGCAACGGCAAACTCGGCCCCAACGGCAAACCCATCTCCATCGTCCCCGTAGACACCGCCATCATCCAGAACCCAAAGGTCTGGGAGGCATCCGGCCATGTCGGCGGCTTCAATGATCCAATGGTTGACGACAAAGAAACCAAACAACGCTTCCGTGCTGATCACTGCTATGGACTGTTCGTGATTTCTGAAGACCACCCCGACCTTGGATTCGGAATCGGCGACCATCTATGGTCTGCAATACACGCACGAATTCAAGATGGAAAACTTGCCCCCAGAGCATTATTGAATGCCGGGTCATTGGCAGAAGCTGCACAAAATGCTTTTGATAAAAAATGGGGCAAGGCAAACTCCATCAAAGTTATCACTTTTGATATGCAGCCACTTTTATTAAAACTCAATGTTGCAATGGTTAAACTTACGGACCAACGAACAAACTCAGGAATGATTGGCCTCTTGGCCCAAGTACCAGAATCAACACTTAAAAACCAACATGAATCACTTCCCTCTCCATTCACAGGGAAAACTGGTTCCTTGACTCCTCCTCGCGCTTTCAACCTCATGTTCAAAACCGCCCTAGGCGCAACAGGAAACATGGAAGACAACGCCGCCTACCTCCGCCCAGAAACCGCCCAAGGCATCTTCATCAACTTCAAAAATGTCGTCGACACCACCCGCGTCTCCCTCCCCTTCGGCATCGCCCAAACAGGCAAAGCATTCCGCAACGAAGTGACCCCAAGAAACTTCACCTTCCGATCACGCGAGTTTGAACAAATGGAAATCGAGTTCTTCTGCCATCCAGACGACTCCAAAGGGTGGTACGAGTTCTGGCGCGACTGGCGCATGCAGTGGTGGCAAGACCTCGGACTCGCCGGCGACAACCTCATCCTCCGCGAACACGACCAAGACGAACTCGCCCACTACGCCAAAGAAGGCGCCGGCACCGCCGACATCGAATACAAGTTCCCCTTCACCGCCCCCGGCTACGGCGAACTCGAAGGCATCGCCGACCGAACCAACTTCGACCTCAAACAACACGCCGAACATTCCAAAACCAAACTCGACTACTTCGACAACACCCGAGGCGAACTCGCCAAAAACGGCCAACCCAAAGGCGAACGATATTTGCCTCATGTCATCGAACCAAGCGCTGGTCTCGACCGAGGCGTACTCGCCCTCATATGCGAGGCCTACACCCCAGACGAAAACCGCCCGTCAGGTGTCTACATGAAGTTCCATCCAAGAATCGCCCCGATCAAAGCCGCCGTCTTCCCGTTGGTCAAAAAAGACGGCATGCCCGACATCGCCGAACCGCTATTCGCCGAACTCCGCAACCGCTTCGGGCACCTGGGCACCATCGAGTACGATGTCAAGCAATCCATCGGCAAGCGATACGCCCGCATGGACGAGGCCGGCTGCCCCTTCTGCTTCACCATTGATAGCCAAACCCTCGAAGACCAAACCGTCACCGTCCGCCACCGCGACACCCTCGACCAAGAACGCATCGCCATCGACAAGGTCGGCGATTTCCTCGCCCAAAAACTCGGTCTCTGACTCTCTGTACGAGCCGCGACCGTCAGGGAGTGGTCTTTAATTCCAAAGAGTTTCAATCAATTCCACGCAAAGCCCCCAATTCCCGAAACCTCCACCCCCCAACTCCCATAAAACCCCAAGCACAGTTCCATCTCCCACCATATTCGCAGGGGTCATTTCTATGGGTTTCGGTAAAGTCATCGGTATCACCGTCGTCGGTCTAAGCATCCTCGGAGCCACCGGCTTCATGGTCTACAAATCGCCCATAGGAAAAAAATTCACCGAAGCACGCAAACAACAAGACGCCTCCATCGCCGTCCTCATGGAACCAGTCACCTTCGGCGACCTTGAACGCACCATCTCAGCACCAGGCTCCATCGAACCCAAACGACTCATCAAAATCTCCTCCCAAGTCTCCGCCAAAGTTCTCGCACTCCCATTTGAAGAAGGCCAACAAGTCAACGCAGGCGATGTCGTCATTCGCCTCGACCCCCAAGCCCTCGTCGCCATCCTCGACAGTTCCAAAGCCGGACTCAAACAACAAGAAGCCTCGCTCCTAGGCTCCGAAGCATCCCTCATCAACGCCCGCCTCCAATACGAACGCCTCCAATCACTCCAAGAAACCGGCGACGCAACCCAAGCTGAACTCGACTCGGCCCAAGCAGCCTACCTCAACGCACAATCAAGCAAAGCCTTCATCGAAGCCTCCATCGAACAAGCCCAAGCCCGAATCGAGCAAGCCGAGAAAGACCTCGAAAACACCATCATCTCCTCCCCAATCAACGGCGTCATCACCTCGCTCAACACCGAAGTCGGCGAAACCGTCATCGTCGGCACCACCAACAACCCCGGCTCAATCATCATGGAAATCGCCGACCTCTCAGAGATGCTCCTCAAAGCCGCCGTAGACGAAGCCAACATCGCCCCAGTAGCAATCGGACAAGAAGCCAAAATCTTCGTCAACGCCTACACCGACCGCAAATACCACGGCACCATCCAACGCATCGGACTCAAACGACAAGTCGCAGGCGACGGCACCGGAACCTTCGAAGTCGAAATCCTCATGGACCTCTCAGAAGGCGAAACCCTCTACTCCGGCTTATCCGCATCGACCGACATCATCGTCGAACATTTCTACGACGCCATGATCGTCCCCTCCCAAGCCGTCGTTGACCGACGCATCGAAGACCTCCCCAAAGAAATCCGCGAGGGCAGCGACATCATCGACCTCAACAAAACCTTCACCCGAATCGTCTACATCGTCGTCGATGGAAAAACCGTCGCCACACCCGTCAAAGTCGGCCCCTCAGACCTCACCCAAACCGTCATCACCGAAGGACTCACCAAAGACGACATCCTCGTCACCGGACCGTTCAGATTACTCGTTGACCTCAAGCACGACAAAGCCGTCAAAGACCAGAACGCGGTCGATGAAGAAGACGAAGCCGATGAATCTAAATCTGATTCAGACGAGGAAGCCATTGAAGAAGAACCCCAGGAGTCGCCATAAGCATGACTCCCAACAGCTCAAATAACTCTACAAAAACACGCCCAACGATCCAAATCAAAGGCCTCAAAAAACACTTCCGCGTAGGCGACGAACGCGTCCGCGCCCTCGACGGCCTCGACATCAGCATCTACCCAAACGAATTCGTCGCCATCATGGGTGCCTCAGGCTCAGGCAAATCCACCCTCATGAACATCCTCGGCTGCCTCGACAAACCCACCAAAGGACAGTACATCCTCAACGGCCACCCCACACACAAAATGGGCATGGGCAAACTCGCACAAGTCCGAAACCAAGAAATCGGATTCATCTTCCAAAGCTACGAACTCCTCGCAAGATCAACAGCACTCAGAAATGTCATGCTCCCAATGCTCTACTCCAAAAAACACCTCTTCTCCGCCAAACGACGCGCCAAAGAAAAACTCAACCTCGTGGGACTCTCCGACCGAATGTCCCACCGCCCAAACCAACTCTCAGGCGGACAACGCCAACGCGTCGCCATCGCCCGCGCACTGGTCAACGAACCCTCCATCCTCCTGGCAGACGAACCAACCGGAAACCTCGATTCCAAAACCACCGTCGAAATCATCGCCCTCTTCCAACAACTCCACGAATCAGGACAAACCATCGTCATCGTCACCCACGAAGAAGATGTCGCAGGCCATGCACAGCGCATCATCCGACTCCGCGACGGCCGCGTCATCTCCGATTACCCTTCAAACAAAGACCCCATCCACCTCGACTGGGTCGACCGCATGGCCTCAGGACGAGCCGTCATCACCGAAGCCGAACTCGAAATCAACGCCGAGGCCGACGAAAAACTCAAAGCACACCGACTCGAAGAACAAAAAAACGCCCGCTCATTCTTCTCGCGGCGTAAGAAAGATACCACCTCAAAAGAACCCGTTTCAACCAAGAGCGAGAACGACCAACAATGATCAAACTCCTCCTCGCTCCAATCGTTTTTATCGTCCGCCTGCTCTGGCAAACCGTCTTCCTCGCCATCGGTCAGGTCTGGGCCAACAAGGTCCGCGCCATCCTCACCGCACTGGGCATCATCATCGGGGTCATGGGCGTAACGGTCGTCGCCGCCGTGCTCGACGGCATGCAGGGCTATGTCCTCACCCAGTTCGAAGGCATCGGCGCGAAAAAAATGTGGCTCTGGGGCAATGTCCCCGACGAAAAACGCTCCATCATGAGCTGGACCGATGTCAAAATCACCACCTATGAAGCCAACCTCATCCTCGAACACGCAGAGAATATTGAAACTCTCACCCCAGGCTGCCGAGCAAGCTGGAGCGTCGCCAACGGCAAAAAAGTATCCCAAGGCGTCCGCGTCACCGGAATCTGGCCCGCATGGCACGAAATCGAAAACCGTCAAGTCGTCTTCGGCCGCCCCTTCTCACGCATCGATGACGATGAAAACCGTCAGGTCTGCCTCATAAACGAACAGGGCATCGAAGAACTCGAACTCGACACCGACCCCACCAACGACTACATCCTCGTCAACGGCCGCCGCTTCCTCATCGTCGGCGTCGTCGAAACCAAAGAAGCCTCCATGTTCGAGGGCGGCCAAACCCGCACCGAACTCTACATCCCCTTCGCAACACACAAAATGATGAACCCCTACACCTGGACCGACCTCACCCTCCAGCTCTTCGATCCCGACAAATCCGACGACGCCAAAGCCGAGATCCGCTTCATCCTCCGCAACCACCGCAACCTCGGCCCAGAAGACGAAGACACCTTCGACATGTTCGTCATCCAGAGTGCCATTGAAAATTTCAATAATGTTGCTAAAATTATTACCTTCGGAATGGCCTGCGTTGTCATTATCTCCTTGGCTGTCGGCGGCGTCGGCATCATGAACATTATGCTCGTCTCTGTTTCTGAACGCACCCGTGAGATCGGACTCCGAAAAGCAATGGGCGCCAAACCCCCCGTCGTCCTCCTTCAGTTCCTCGTCGAAGCCGTCGTCCTGTGTGTGGTCGGGGGGCTCGTCGGTCTCTTTATTGGTAAAGGCCTAGTTATGTCTGTGCAATTTATCCCAAACCTACCAATCGATTCCTTATCCATTCCGAGATGGGCCGTAGTCACTTCGCTAATATTTTCTGCTGGAGTTGGCATCATCTTCGGCATGTTCCCCGCCATCAAAGCCGCCATGCTCAACCCCATCGACGCACTCAGACACGAATAGAACCGATCAAAAGAGACTCGCACATGACAAACAAAAACACGCCGTGGCACAGGCGTCCCGCCTGTGTTCCCCACGCACAACTCCTCGCCACCGGCCTCCTCGCATACACCCTCTGCGCAGGCGGCTGCATGTCCAACCCCTTCAAACAAGGCCCCCTCGACACCCACACCGTCACAACCAAAGAACGCCTCCACAACATCGGTGTCTTCCAACTCCAGCGCGCCCCAGAAGATTCAACCCGCCACACCAAAGCCCAACTCACCCAGGCCCAAACAGACTACGCCAATGTCCAAACACTCGACCTCACCCTCAGCGACGCCCGCGCCGCCGCACTCTCCAACAACCTCGGATTATCCGCCACCCTCATCGCACCAGAGATCGCCGCCCAGCGCGTCAACCAAGAACGCGCCGCCTTTGAATCCGTCTTCACACTCAACGCATCATGGAACGAAACCGACGCCCCCACCGCATCAACCCTCGTCGGCTCCCAAGCACGCAACCAATCCATCACCCCAGGCATCCGCATCCCACTCATGACCGGCGGCAACATCACCGTCTCGGCCCCCATCAACCGATCCGCAAACAACAACTCCTTCTCAACCCTCAACCCAGCATGGACCACCGACCTTGAAATCTCACTCTCCCACAACCTCCTCCGCAATGCAGGCCGGCGTGCCACCACCCACGCCCTCCGCCTGGCAGACTACGACCGCCAAACCTCCCTCGCCCAAACCAAACTCGAAGTCATCCGCGTCCTGGCCAATGTCGACCGCGCCTACTGGCGCCTCTACGCATCCACCAAAGCACTCGAAGTCGTTGAACAACAATACACCGTCGCCCAAACCCAGCTCGCAAGCGCACAACGCAAAAGAAACGCAGGCACAGGCACCGATGTCGACATCGTCCGCGCCCAATCAGGCGTCGCCGACAGAGTCGAAGCCATCATCCGCGCACAAAACGATGTCAAACTCCAACAACGCACCCTCAAACAACTCATCAACATGCCAGGACTCACCGTCGACACCACAACACGAATCATCGCCGACTCAACACCAGACCCCGTCGAATACCTCTACGACCTGAACCAACTCACCACCGCGGCTGTCCAAAACAGAATGGAAATGCTCGAACTCCAAATCCAGCTCGCCCGCCAAGCCGCCGCCATCGGATTCGCCGAAAACCAAAAACTCCCCTTAATCGCCCTCAACTACACCTACCGAATCAATGGCCTGGCCGGCTCCCTCGAAAACTCCGTCGATGTCCTTGCCCAAAACGAATTCGAAGACTGGTCCATCGGACTCAACGCCGAGTTTCCGCTCGGAAATGAGGCCGCCAAAGCATCCCTGGCCCAAGCCATCCTCGCCCGCCTCCAATCCCTCGCCACCCGCGATGCCCGCCAGCAATCCATCACCACCGAAGTCCTCAACGCCGTCGACAACCTCCAAAGCACCTGGCACCGCATCCTCGCTTCCCAAGAATCCGTCCTCCTCAACGCAAGGCTCTTGGCCGCCGAAAAACGCCAGTTCGATGTCGGCCGCTCCACCTCCACCATCGTCCTGGACGCCGACGCCAACCTCGCAAATGCCCGTTTATCAGAAATCAGAGCAATCGTCGACTACCAAATCGCCCAAATAGACCTCGCCGTCGCATCGGGAACACTCCTAGGCCAAGCCAAAGTCGAGTGGAACTCCGATCCCAAAATCCTCGACGATGACCACCGCACCAAAGCAAACCAAGGCGTCACACCCTACAAACCCAGCTCAGGAATCTGGACCAAACCCTAACCCCGACACAAAAATTCACTCCAACACAAATCCAAACAAACAAAGTTCGCTATCTTGTGCGCCACCGAACCAATCACTCAACTCAACGCCCGCGATCACCGATCTGGGCAGCATGGACCATTCGCATTCCAATCTCGATCACCAAAATCAAAGTGGTGAGCCAGACAACTCCGATCGGCCCATAGAACCAAACCCCAAACCCAAAGCCTCAAGCATCGAGTCAATCTTCCCCACCGCAAACGCGAACCAACTCCACGAACTCATTGCCCAAGGCCACAACCCACAAAACCTCCACGATCTCATCAACAGATCCCAGCGCGCCGCCTAACCAACCGCCCCCCTCCACA
>JAESRA010000130.1 GCA_016764895.1 Phycisphaerales bacterium
CCCATTGCAAGCCGCGATCGGCGGCAAGATCATCGCACGCGAAACCATCAAGGGTTTCCGCAAGGATGTGACCGCCAAATGCTACGGCGGCGACATCAGCCGCAAGCGGAAGCTGCTCGAGGCCCAGCGGAAGGGCAAGACGAAGATGAAGTCGATTGGTTCGGTGAATATCCCGCAGAAGGCGTTTATGGCGGTGCTGGATACGGGGGAGTGAGTGATGGCTGAGCCCATAGTGTTTATTTTGGGTGCAGGTGCTTCCGTTCCTTATGGATTGCCCACTGGGAAAGAGCTCAAGCATCAGATTTGCAATAAACCATTGCCCAAAATCCTGCTTGACGGAATGTCACCAGTACAAATTCAAAACTTTCGAAACGAATGGGATAGATTTGTAAGGGCGTTCAAAGGTTCAGGCCAGTTGTCGATTGATCGATTTTTACATAAACGGTCAGGGTACTCTGAAATTGGAAAGCTGGCAATTTCGTACTGTATTAACTCCGCTGAAGTGGAGGCAGAAGACGCCCTCGCATCAGATTGGATGGAATGGTTATATAGCAAATTTAGCTATCTGTATCCAGATTTAAGTGATTGGCCGATTTCATTTGTCACTTTTAATTATGACAGATTGCTGGAGGCGTCAATAGCAACAATGCAGGCGAATTCGAAGGGGGTTTCGTTTGAGGATTCGTATGAAGAAGTGATTAAAAAATTGAATATTTACCATGTTTATGGCCAGCTTGATGACTGGCCTGATCAAAATCCAAAATGGGCTGCTGGGTGCTCGTTTCATTCTGGTTTTAAGAATTATATTGATTTTTCCAAGGGGATTAAAGTCATTGGCGAAGAGCGTGAGCACAAGAAGGGTGAAAAAAAATTGCAAGACGCTAAGGATTGGATTTCTAAAGCAAGCACAAGGATATTTCTTGGATTTGGTTTTGATGAAGACAATTGTAATCGAATAGGTTTGGGGCGGGTAAACGCACAATCAAACAGGGGTGGTAGATGGGTTTCGACTGCATACGGATTACTGGCTGAGGAACGAGAACATTGCAAACGCGTGAGCTCCATGGAACTGGTCCTTGGCAAGCGGGATTTTGGCTGTTTGGAGTTGATGCTTGATCAGATTTCTATTTAGAGCCGGGCGGGTGGCGTGGAGGTGTCGTCTTCGACTCCTCCACGATCGAGGACTCTAACCAGACCGAAAACATGCAGAAGCCGGGTGCCCTGCTTACGCGTAGCTTATGCAGGACTCTCGTCAACCAAGACCTGCTCAAACCTGATGGAGACATCAGGCGTGAGTAGGGCACTCGGCGGTATTTGCGGAGTTTGGAGAACTTCATGGCCATTTATAGCCCATTGGCCGAATCGTGGCGGGTCTATGATAACTCTGGGTTGTCGCCTGAGATCGTTGCGATGGGTTCTGGGGTTGCGGCGGTACAAATCGCCGATAGAGCAAAGTGGCAACAGTTTACAACGCATCACGGAACTGGAGGCAAGAACGATGAGTGAAGAAGAAATCAGTCAGCGGGTTCGGCATGCCTTTGAAAATGGTGAGTTGGTTGACCAAGCGATGAAGAAAGCCGGGCAGCGGGCGTATCAGTATCACGCTTGGACGAACACAAAGTTGCGTGTCTGGCGAGACGGGCGGGTTGTTGAGATTGATCCCAAGGACCCAGATGCGGAGTTGCCTGCGGGCTTCGAGGTGCCCAAGAGCGGGACACCGCCTTGGGTTGGGCTTTGAAGATGAATCGCGTGGAAGAGGCGTTTATGGCGGTGCTGGATACGGGGGAGTAAGTTGGACAATCAGGATCAAGACAAGAATGGATTCGATCTAGGCGATTTGGCTTCGCACAAAGATTCTGTTATATGGAGATATTTAGAGCCTCTCAAACTAGCGAGCATGGTTTTGAATTCGAGCCTTTATTGCCATCGAATTAATCTTTTAGAAGACGCATTTGAAGGTACAGTTCCTGATAAAGTGGCTGAGTATTTAACATATTTGTATCCGTATGCTCCAGATGTAGTTCCCGCAGAAAAACAGCTTGAGTCTCTAAGGAGGCGCCTGGGCTACATCAATGCCACTACATATGTAAATAGTTGGTGTATGAGAGAGGACGAAGATGTTCTCTTGTGGAGAATGTATGCCGAAAATGGATTTGCAATTCGTAGTACAGTTGGCGAATTGGTGGAATCACTCCGTACTGAGCATGAATACGATGTGCTTCTTACAGCGTTAAGAGTTAAATATGTTGACATGAAGAATGTAAATGCCGAAACGGTTAAGCATTTTATCGATAGTGAAGGGCTTGGGTCGGCTTGTTTTGTTAAGCATGTAGCGTATCAAAACGAGAATGAAATACGCTTGCTTGCTCACTGTGATTGTTGCAGTTCAGACAGCTCATTTGTCCCTGGAAATTATGAGGGATTCCAGCCGTCATGTGTTCAAATTCCAGTTGATACTCGGGTGCTCATAAAGGATGTAGTTGCTTCGCCGAGGATTCCGCAATGGCAGACTGACACTATGGGCAATTTCTTACAACGCCTAGGTTTAGACTGCACAATACGACAATCGGATTGCATAGTCAGATGAGTTGGCGGGTGGCGTGGAGGTGTCGTCTTCGACTCCTCCACGATCGAGGACTCCCACTAGACCGAAGACATGCAGGAACCGAAGACGGCACCTGCATGCCACCCAGATCAATCAAGGATGGGTGCCTTGCTTACGCGCAGCTTAAGCAGGATTCTCGTCGACCAAGACCTGCTCAAACCTGATGAAGACATCAGGCGTGAGCAGGGCACCCAGATTAGACAGATTAGAGAAGAATTAAGACATGGCTTGCCGACCCCCCAAGACGGCGGGTGGCGTGGAGGTGTCGTCTTCGACTCCTCCACGATCGAGGACTCCAACCATACCGAAGACATGCAGGAACCGAAGACGCCACCTGCATGCCACCCAGATCAATCAAGGCACCCGCCATGGCACCCAGAGAAGATGGTTAGTTCCAATCGTCGGGGGACTCGATGTAGTGGGGGTTGTTGTCTGTGGTGATGGAGCCGATGGCGTGGGTGGGGGTGTTGCGGGCGTTGAGGTTTGGGGGGTTGCGTTGGACTGAGCCGTCGGTTCGGGTGGTGATGGTTTGGCCGAAGCCGGTGGAGCGGTCGATGCCGTGGCGGAAGGCGGTGGTGGGGGAGAAGTTGTCGTACCAGAATCCATTGCCGGCGTACAACTTTGGGGGGTCGAGCAGTGCGCTGCTGGTGGGGAGGTCGTTGTAGAAGGAAATGAGGGTGTCGGCAAAGAGGATGAGTTTGGTGGGGTGTTGGATTTGGTGGAGTTTGAGGGTGCGTTGGCCCAGGAGGGTGTGGTATCCGGTGGTGGATGGGGTGAGGCCGTAGGCGTTGTAGCCGTAGGTTGAGGTGAAGGTGTTGAACTGTCCTTGGTTTCGGTAGGTGCCTTGGGGTTGGTTTGGACATTCGTAGACGGAGCGGTCGCCGAGTGATGAGCTGAGGTAGGGCGAGAGGGTGCCTGCTGTGTGGTCGAGTTGTTGGGACTGGGCGTTTTCGGTGCCGAACCAGTATTGGCGGTTGGCCGATGGTGTTTGGAGGTGGGGCATGGGGGTGCCTCGGTGGTCGTCTGTGTACATGGTCCAGCCGAGGGCGAGTTGGCGGAGATTGGATTCGCATTTGATGGCTTGGGCACTGGCGCGGGCGGAGCTGAGTGCTGGGAGGAGGATGCCGATGAGCAGCGCGATGATGGCGATGACGACGAGGAGTTCGATGAG
>JAESRA010000131.1 GCA_016764895.1 Phycisphaerales bacterium
GCGATACTTCATGTGCATGGACCGAGGCCGGCACGGCCAACCCCACCACGAACTCACCTGCATGACCTGCGACTGCCGCGTCGAACGACCCACCGAAGAACGCCCCATCTCCATCCTCCCAGACCCAAAAAGCGCGGCTGTCTTTGAGCCCGATATGCTCCCGATCGTTCAAAAACGGATCGACACCTGCACCGCCCTAGAACAAACCCGCCGTGATGACAATCTCAGCCCCGCCCAGCACGAAGAAATGATCCGCCATTCGCTCTACTGCTTCGCCCGCCTCTACGACGAAGAAACCTTCGAACGCCTCACCCCAGGAGCCCGCCTCCTGATCCTGATCGGCACCATCACCGTCGCGATCTGTGCCTACTACGGCTGGACCCAGACCGGATCGCACCTGGCCCCAATATTTGCCGCCATCGCCCTCGTGCTAATCTTCCTCTCACTCATCTACTGGGCAGCCCGGCACTCGCCACGCAGGCGCGTCCGAACTTGGCTCGCCATGGCCCTGCTCCCGCTGGATCCGACCAGCGAAGATATCCGAAAAATCCGCGCCGAACTCCAAGGATCACGCCTCAAAGCCGGATTCCAAATCCACACAAACAAAGTCCTCGCCAAAATCAAAAAACTCAAGGCCAAAGGCTTCAACACCAAACCCAAATCGCCCTACACACAATAACCGTTCATAAATCAACTGCTCTTTAGATCAACTGTTCTTTAAATCAATTGTTCTTTAGATCAATATACCCACGGGAGTTCCCACGGATCAGCTTAACCCGCACGCCTCGGTCGTAGTCGGCTGTGGTAAAAAAACCATTGAGCTGCTGGGCATTCTCAAATGACCGCCCGTCAATCTCATACAAGAAATCCCCAGGCTCCAATCCCGCATCATCAGCCGTTGAGTGATCCGTCACCTCCAAAACACGGAACCCCGCGATCCGATCAACCACCCGCCGCCCGTGGACGATCTGTTTCTCATCGGGCGCCACCAAAAATCCGAGCCCCTCGATGTACGCCCCGCCCATCGCGATGGCGCGCTGCTCGTCGCGGTCCTGGAGTGTCGCGCGCCCGCTCCGCTTCTTGCCATTGCGGTAGTAGTCAATATCAACAGGAACCCCCGGCCGAGCGAGCATGATCGCGTTGCCCATCCGCACAATATTCTCAGTCGTCCGCCCGCCAAGAGCCACCACCACATCCCCATCCTTCAGCCCCGCCAGAGCTGCCGGACCGTCATCGACAACACGCTCAAGCACCACACCCCCGTCGATGCCCAGTTCATACGCATCGGTCGGCGCGAGCCGCCCCATCTGCACCCCGAGCCACCCCCGATCAACGCGCCCGCTCTCGATGATCCGATCCATCACCGCCTGAGCAATATCAATCGGAATCGAAAATCCAAGCCCATTGTTCCCGCCAGATCGTGACAAAATCGCGGTATTGATCCCAATCACCCGACCATTGAGATCAACCAAAGGCCCGCCCGAGTTCCCCGGATTGATCGCCGCGTCGGTCTGAATAAACTCCTGAAAACGCTGCGGGGCGTTGCCCCCTAAACCGCCCGCCGATTCAATCGACCCGCGTCCCTTTGCGCTGACGATCCCCGCCGTCACCGATTGCTGGAATCCAAACGGGCTCCCAATCGCCAGCACCCACTGCCCGACACGCAATCCTTCAGAATCCCCAAACTTCGCCGGCACCAAACCCTCGGCTTCTATTTTGATCACCGCAATATCAGTCTCCGAAAATGTCCCAATAAGTTCGGCAGGCACCTCGCGCCCGTCGCTGAGCCGAACATTGATAAACTGCCCCGCCTCGACCACATGGGCATTGGTCAGGATGTACCCGCGCTCATCAGCAATGACCCCGGACCCAAGCCCGGTCTGCTGACGGAACCCGCGACGGTTCTCAGATTCGGTGATGATGTGTACAACCGATGATTCAATCGTCTCGCTCGCATATTCAAAGGCAAGCGACAAATCCATCGCCATGCTCATCGCCTGCTTCTGTGATTCATCGGGCGGCGTCTCCACACTGAGTGCCAGTGCGTAGCCGCTCAATCCAAACACAGAAACCGCCAGCACCATCGTTTTGATCATCTTTGAAGACATATCGAGACTCCTAAAAAGCTTTTCCTACATACGCAACAACGCCCACAACTGTGGGTCTATTGCCTTTGAGCAGTATTCTTCGGATTTAGGCCTTTGCGGTTACGAAATCCCGTATTCTGCCCAAGAACTGCTGGTCTCGGTCACTCGGACCCGTTCGAGGGTCAATCCCGCCGGGAGTACAAACTCCTTGCCATGGGTGTCCGTGTAGCAACCGCCATCGACAAGCTGGGCTGACACATACTCGTAGATGCGCCGCGCAAGAACTTCCGTCGTCGGATCCTCATCTTCGCACACAATCACCCGCGCCTGAGTATCCTCGGCGAGCTGCTCCAAGATCGGATCATTAGAATTGACCATCAACGCATGGTCATAAGTATCTATATAATCCTCCACGGCGAGCTTGAGCGACTTAAAATCGCACACCATATCCCCATCCCCCAGATGCCCCGATGCGATCACCAAATCAACCCTTCGAGAATGCCCATGAGGGAACTTGCACCGGCCGGGGTGTTTAGAGAGCATGTGCCCGCTCTCGATTTCAAAGCTTTTACAAACGCGGTAAACCATACCGAATCGTAGCCCCCGGCAACGCTGATATACTCCCCGATGCACCCATGTATCCCCCTTATAGTTTGTTCCATAGCCCTGCTGCTCCCCGCGGCGTGTTCCTCAAACCAGACCCGTTCTGACCCTGCCCATGACCCCGCCCATGACCCCGCCCAGACAGGCCCGATCTACAACCTCCTCCTCCTGGCCCCAGGGCTCTACTCCGGCGACGAACCCGCCACCGCCGCCCATTACGACCAACTCTCGGCTCTGGGGATCAAAACGGTCATCAGCGTCGACGCCATCGCCCCGGACTCGGACCTGGCAAGCCAACACAACATCCGCATCGTCCACCTTCCAATCGGGTACGAGGGTATCGATGACACCCGCGTTGTTGAGTTCGCCGCCGCGATCACCCAACTCGACTACCCCATCTACCTCCACTGCCACCACGGCAAGCACCGAGGCCCAGCCGCGATTGTCGTCGGAGCGATCGGTGCGGGGCTCATCACCAACGACCAGGCCATCGAGTTCATGACCCTTGCCGGGACTTCGCTCGACTACCCCGGACTCTACAACGCGGCACGCGATGCCAAACCGCTCGACCAAGCAACACTCAATACCAAACACGAATTCCCCGCCCGCGCGCCGATCTCCGGGTTTGTTGAATCTATGGGCCACCTCGATCGTCTCCATGACCGTCTCTGGGACATGGCCGAGGATGATTGGCAAACTCCAGAAGATCACCCCGACCTCTCCCCCACCGCTGTCAGCGGGCAGATCCATGATCTCATGCAATCCATGCTTGAGCTTGATTTCTTCAAACGCAAAGGCTCGATGATGCGTTCGGGATTTGAAGACAGCATCCAAACCGCTGGCGATGTAAAATCCAAGCTCAATGCCAGCGACTTTTCCGCAGCTCTGGACGCGCTCGACGCACTGAACAACTCGTGTCTCGATTGCCACGACCGTTTCCGCAACTAAACCACCGCCTAAGACCCTCTCAAATCAGCACAGCAACTTTCCCTCGATGGTGATACCATGGATCAGTGAAGTCCCCCACCATTCAACTCCTCGAACCCGAACTCCTCGAACTTCTCGATGCCCAAGATTATCGGCAGGTCCGAGATGCACTGTCCATCCTCGAACCCGCCGACATCGCCGACTTCATCGAATCGCTCGATCCTGAGCCCGCCGGGATCACCTTCCGGGTTCTCCCCAGAAACATCGCCTCGGATGTCTTTGCAGAACTCGAACTCCCCGTCCAAGAAAAACTCCTCAGTATTCTCGGCAGTAAACGCTCGGCAAGAGTCATCGAAGAACTCGAACCCGATGACCGAGCCGCCCTCCTCGACGAACTCCCCGTCGAAGTCGCTGCCCCGCTCATCGCACGCCTGAGCCCAGAGAACCGGGCCATCACCCAAACCATCCTCGGCTAC
>JAESRA010000132.1 GCA_016764895.1 Phycisphaerales bacterium
ACCAAACCGTCACCAAACCGTCACTAAACCGCCACTTCTGATTCCAATCGACTGACTTAACCGTAAGCCAAACGACCACGCGAGACCGAACCATGAGCACACTCGATCAATGCCCCTCGACAAAAAACACGATCGATATCCCCGAGTCCTCCCCGGAACTGGGCAAAGTCTCAGGCCGTAAATACTGGCGAAGCATCGAAGAATACTCGGCAACACCAGAGTTCAAAGAACTCTTGGAACGCGAATTCCCCGTCGACGCCTCCATCATGGACGACACCTCCCGCCGCTCATTCATCAAAGTCATGGGCGCGTCCATGGCCCTAGCCGGCGCAGCCACCATCCCAGGCTGCCGCCGTCCAGACCGCAAAATTCTCCCCTACGCAAGCAATGTCCCCGAACATGTCATCCCAGGCCGTCCCCTCTTCTTCGCCACCGCAATGGCACTCCCAGGCGGGGGCTCCGAAGGCCTCCTCATCGAAACCCACGCCGGCCGCCCAACCAAAATCGAAGGCAACCCCCTCCACCCAAACAACCAAGGCAAAACCTCCGCCTACGCCCAATCAAGCATCCTCGACCTCTACGATCCAGACCGTCTCAAATACCCCGTCTACAACAACCCCGCCCGAGGAAAACTCGCCGCAACATGGGACGACTTCGATCTCTGGGCCAACGAACACTTCGCCAAATTCGACGCCACCAACGGTGCCGGGCTCGTGTTCATTATCGAAAAACAATCATCGCTCATCGGCGAACACATGCGCATGCAAATCCAAAGAAGATGGTCAAGAGCCACCTTCGTCGCATGGGACCCCGCCGAAAGCCATGGCCAATCCAACGGCTCAAAATCAATCCTCGGACAACCTCACTGGGCACGCTACAACCTCGAAAAAGCAACACGCATCATCTCCATCGGCGAAGGACAAATCGACCAAGGCCCAGAAGCCGTCCGCCTAGCACGCCAACTCGCAGCAACCCGAAAAATCCTCAGCCACAACGACGAAATGAGCCGCCTCTACGCCGTCGAATCCAAACCATCATCCATCGGCGTCATGGCCGATCACCGCTTCCGCGTCGCCCCCTCACAACTCCACAACTTCACCATCGCACTGGCCAAAGCCGTGCTCCTCAAAACAGCCAGCTCAAGCCATCTCCTCCCAGATGTCGAAGTCGCCGGCGTCTCCCAATCAGAAATCCAGGCAATCGCAGACGATCTCTTCGAAAACCGCCGCCACGCCGTAGTCCTCCCATCAGAAGAACTCACCTCAGAAGCATGGGCACTCTGCCAAGTCATCAACGACGCCCTCAAAGCAACCGACGAAGGAATCGTCGAGTTCTTCCCAATGGTCGCAAACAACCCAATGAGCAGCGGCCATTCGCTCCTCCGCGTCGTTGCCGCCCTCAACAAAGGTACCGTCGACACACTCGTCTGCATCGGCACAAACCCGCTCTACAACGCGCCAAGTTCCTCAGGCTTCGCAGAAGCATTCGCCAAAGCCAAACACACCGTCACACTCTCCACAACCGCATCAGAAACCGCCGACGCCTCAACATGGTCACTCAACGGCACACACTATCTCGAAAGCTGGGACGCCGTCTACGGCATCGACGGCCAAATCGCCGTCGCCCAGCCCATGATCGCACCCCTCTACGATCCCGCACGCTCACACATCGAGTTCCTCAACGAAATTCTCAACGCAGGAAACAATCAAACCGAAAAACTCGACGGCTACGCAATCGTACAAAACTCACTCCAAAACTTCATGAAACTCGAAGCCGGACCGTTCGGTAAAGTCTGGAAAGAAGCCCTCCACAACGGCATCATCCCAAGCACCGCAAGGCCCGCAAGCACCATCGAAATCACGCCAGAACGACTGATCAGAAATATCAAAAACAACGGACCTCAATCCGCCCCAGGACACACGCACCTCGATGTCCAATTCTACACCGACCGCTACAACATCGGACAATCCGCAAACAACGGCTGGCTCCAAGAACTCCCCGAATTCGGCACCTCCGTCGTATGGGACAACCCACTCCTCCTAAGCCCAAACACCGCCAAAGCCCTCGGCGTACTCCCCCTCCACACCTCACAAGACGAATTCAACCCCTACACAAAAGCCCAGATGCCACAAGCACAACTGGTCAACATCACCCTCAACGACCGCACCATGATCATGCCCGCATGGATACTCCCAGGCATGGCAGACAACACCGTCGCCATCAAACTCGGCTACGGCAGAACAAACGCAGGACGCGTCGGCGACAAAGTCGGCTTCAACAGCTTCCAAATCAAAACAATCACAGGAATGCTCGCCGCCGGAGCAACCATCTCCAAAGCCAAAGGCACCTACACCATCGCCTCCACACAAAACCACTGGTCCATGGAAGGCCGTGATACCATCGTCCGAGCCATAGACAAAAAATGGTTCGACAAACACGCCGCCAAAGGCATCAAAGAAATACCCGATGAAATCTACGGCAAGTTCTCACCCGACGCCGTCTCATACCTCAATGTCGCCGAACAACTCGGCGAACTCGCACACACCCCACCAAACATCTCCGCCTACGACAACCCACAAAACGCCTCCAACGCAAACGCCGCACCAGGCTCCGCATTCTCAAAAAACCCACAATGGGGCATGTCCATCGACATGAACGCCTGCACCGGTTGCTCAACATGCACCGTCGCATGCCAAAGCGAAAACAACATCCCCGTCGTCGGCAAATCAGAAGTCGCCAAAGGCCGAGAAATGGCCTGGATCAGAATCGACCGCTACTTCACCGGAGACGACCTCAACAACCCAGACGAAATCTTCAACCAACCCATGGCCTGCGTCCACTGCGAAAATGCTCCATGTGAAACGGTTTGCCCAGTCAACGCAACAACCCATGGCCGCGAAGGCACCAACGACATCGCCTACAACCGTTGCATCGGCACACGCTACTGTGCAAATAACTGCCCCTACAAAGTTCGCCGCTTCAACTTCTTCGACTACGCCCCCGCCAAATTCAACGGCGGACTCAACCCAAACTACGCCACCCGCGCCGCCGCCGACATCTTCGAAGAAACCGTCGGCCAAGATCGCACCTTCAACCAAAACCTCATCCCGCCACGCCTCCGCAAGAAGCTCGACGAAATCAGCAAAATGAAATTCAACCCCGATGTCACCGTCCGCAGCCGTGGCGTCATCGAAAAATGCTCCTACTGCATCCAGCGCGTCAACGCCGCCCGCCAAGATGTCAAAATCCAAGGCATCTGGAGCGAAAAAGACCAAATCGGACCAATCCCCGACGGCTTCTTCGAAGTCGCATGTCAACAAGCATGCCCAACAGACGCCATCGCCTTTGGCGACATCCTCGATCCAAACTCAAGAGTCGCCAAAGAACGCGACTCCCACCGCACCTACGCGTTGCTCGGCTACCTCAACACAAGACCACGCACCACACACATGATGCGCGTCCGCAACCCAAACCCCGCAATCCATGTCTTCGACAAGTACGATCCTCTCGATTACAGCAGCGGGCATGCCTCAAATCTTCCTTCAAATACTGAGTCAGATCATCAACCAACAACAGATATACTCAGCGAAAAGCATTCCGCCGTATTTACCGATTCCGTGAAACAGTACCTCGATCAGGGCTACTCACTGAGTCTCAAAGTCATCAGTTAACTCAGCATTATAAAGCAGCATCAATGCTGCGGAGATTACTCAACCATGAGTGCAATCCAACCAGACGAATCATTGGCCCGGCGCATGCACGGGCTCCAGCCCGGCGAGCAGCCACTTGCGCGTTCAAACCCCAATCTTCCCGGGACCAGCGACGACGGCACACTCTCCGAAGACCCAGGCAAACGCGCACCATGCGTCCTAGGCGACCGCTCCCTCGAAGATGTCACCAACATCGTCTGTGGATACGCAGAAGCCAAAATGCCAAAGCCCTGGCTCGCCGCACTCACCATCTCATCATCCATCGCCGCCCTAGGCACCGGCATGATCCTCTACCTCATCATCACAGGCGTAGGAGTCTGGGGACTCAACAACCAAGTCGACTGGGCATGGGATATCACCAACTTCGTCTTCTGGATCGGCATCGGACACGCAGGAACCCTCATCTCCGCAATCCTCTGCCTCCTCAAACAAAACTGGCGCACCGCAGTCAACCGCTCCGCAGAAGCAATGACCATCTTCGCAGTCATCTGCGCAGGAATCTTCCCAGGAATCCATGTCGGACGCGTATGGTTCGCATGGTTCCTAGCACCAATACCAAACTCCAACGGCATCTGGCCAAACTTCCGCTCACCACTCCTCTGGGATGTCTTCGCCGTCTCCACCTACGCAACAGTCTCCCTCCTCTTCTGGTACATGGGAATGATCCCCGATGTCGCAACCCTCCGCGACAGAGCCTACATGCGACTCTCCAAAGGCGTCTCCCGTCCAATGGCCATCCCCATGCCCATCGGAAACGACATCATCGTTCCACAACTCCCCAAACCGGATCAAATCCGCGTACTCATCTACGGCATCATGGCACTCGGATGGAGATTCTCCTCCCGACACTGGCACCGCTACGAAAAAGCATACCTCATCCTCGCAGGCATCTCCACACCCCTGGTCCTCTCCGTCCACTCAATCGTCTCCTTTGACTTTGCAACCTCAATCATCCCCGGCTGGCACACCACCATCTTCCCACCATACTTCGTCGCCGGTGCAGTCTTCGGCGGCTTCGCAATGGTCCTCTGGCTCATGATCCCGCTCCGCCTCATCCTCCCAAACTTCTCCGATCTCCTCACACTCAGACACCTCGAAAACATGGCCAAAATCCTCCTACTCACAGGCACCATGGTCGGCTTCGCCTATGGCATGGAATTCTTCATCGCCTGGTATGGAGCAAACGAATTCGAATTCGCCGCATTCGCAGACAACCGCGTCAACCCAGCAAAAGCACCATACTGGTGGGCCTACTGGACCATGATCTTCTGCAATGTCGTCACCCCACAACTCTTCTGGTTCCGAAAGATGCGCCAAAATCCATTAGTCATCTGGATCGTCGCCTCCTTCGTCACCGTAGGCATGTGGTTCGAACGATTCGTCATCATCGTCACCTCACTCCACAGAGCATTCCTCCCAGGCGAATGGCACATGTTCTTCCCAACATGGGTCGACATCCTCACCTTCGTAGGCTCCTGCGGCATCTTCATGACACTCTTCCTCCTCTTCCTCAAGTTCCTCCCCATATTTGCACTGGCAGAACTCAAAGTAGTCATGCCTCAATCACACACCCACGACGACCACTAAGGAAGGAGATCACACAATGCCAAGCATGAACCCAAAAGACCTGATCTCATTTGCCGCAGACTACTTCCCAATGGTCTTCAAAAAACCCGCACCAAAATATGTCTCCGAATCGGGAAACCGAATCTATGGCATGGTCGCAGAGTTCCACGAAACACCAAAAGTCTACCAAGCCGCAGAAATCGTCCGCGACGCAGGATACTCCAAATGGGATGTCCACACCCCCTTCCCAATCCATGACATCGAAACAGCAATGGGAATGAAAACCACCAAACTCCCCATGATGGCCGGAGGAGCCGCCGTCATCGGCGTCACCATCGGCATCCTCCTCCAATGGGTCACCACCGCCCACCTCTACCCAACAGTCGTCCAAGGAAAACCCTTCGGAGCATGGGAACCATTCGTCCCCATCATCTTCGAACTCGGCGTACTCCTCACCGCATTCATGTGCATCTTCGGCATGCTCGCACTCAACGGCCTCCCACGATTCCACCACCCACTCTTCTCCTACGAACGATTCTACAAAGTCTCCGACAACCGATTCATCATCTGCATCGAATCAATCGACCCAAAGTTCGACCCGACCGCAACCCGTGCCCTCCTCGAAAAAGCCGGAGGCTCCGAAATCGCACTCATCGAGGACGAAGACTAACCCCCCAAGCCCCCCCAAGCCCCCCCAAGCCACCCCAAAGTTCATACCTAGGAACATGATGAAAATCAAACATACACAAACACAAACCATCGCAACCAAAGCACTCACCACGCTCTTGGCTGTTGTGATGCTTGGGTCAACAATGGGCGTCCTCTCCGGCTGCCGAGGCGACCGCACCGACAAACCACCACGCCGCTTCTTCCCAGACATGGACTACCAACCCAAACTCAAACCACAATCAGAGTCCGAATTCTTCGTCGACGGCCGAACCAGTCGCCCACTCGTAAAAGGCACCGTCCCCTTCGGAACCTCCACCCACGACACTGCAAACCTCACAGAAACCCCCTGGGCCACCAAAATCATCTCAGACCGAGCAGCCATGCTCAAAGCAGACGAATCCTTCTACTTCGGTCTCGTCTCAGGATCACAAAAAACACAAACCCCGCAGTACCTCGACCGCATGCCCATCGACATGAACCAAGCCCTCATCAACCGAGGCCAAGAACGATTCAACATCTTCTGCGCCATGTGCCACGGCTACGACGGACAAGGCGGAAACTCATGCACCGTAGGAAAACTCTGGTCCATACCACCAGCAAACCTCGTCACCGACCCACGCTTCACAGACCGCACCCTAGACACCGCCAAAGACGGCTACCTCTTCCACATCATCCGCGAAGGTCTCTACACACCCGACGGCACCATCCGCATGCCCTCCTACAAACACGCCGTAAAAGAACAAGACGCATGGGCAATCGTCGCCTACCTCCGTGTCCTCCAAACCGCACAAAATGTTGACCCATCAACACTCGACGCAGCTACCCTGTCCCAGATCGGGAATCCACCGCCCGCCGATCCAACGGCCAACCCTGCAACCAACCCGGCAGACAGTGGGGGAGACCAATGAGTCAACCAATGAGTCAAATAGCAGCCAACAGACCCGCGCCAGACGCAACAGCACTCAGCGATGCCGACTGGGCAAGTCGCCTTGAGTCCTTCGCCAAAGATGCGCGCATGCACGAAGACAACATCAACCTCACCGCATCCGCAGCCGCCAAAATCGGCCGCCCAATGCTCATCGTCGGGCTCCTCATGCTCCTCGTCTCCGCCATCGGAATCTTCTCCATCAGCTTCAAACACACCCTCGCCGGGCTCGAAATCGGAATCTTCGCCGTCCTCTGTATCTCCCTAGGCTCCCTCTTCTGGACCATGGTCTTCCACGCCCTCAACGCCGGCTGGGCCATCACCCTCCGCCGCCAGTTCGAGAACCTCGCCTCCCTCGTCTGGATCCCCGCCCTCTGCCTCATCATCATCGCCGCTTTGGAAGTCATAATGGGCGGCGTACTACTCACCTGGCTCGACCCCGCCGTACGCGAAGGAAACTACCTGCTCAAGGTCAAAGCCCCATACCTCAACGCACCGTTCTTCCTCGTCCGCGTAGTCATCTACGCGATCTGCTGGATCGGCCTCTCACAAATGCTCCTGCGATGGTCACGCAAAACCGATCAAACCGGCGACCGCGCCCTCGGACGCCGTGCCCG
>JAESRA010000133.1 GCA_016764895.1 Phycisphaerales bacterium
AGGGGGAGGGGGAGAGAAGAGGTACGCAGAGGGGGCGGAGGTGTAGAGGACGCCGAAGACCCGACTGCGCCGAAGACGGCGAGATCGGGGCACCCGGCACCCGACAAGGCACCCAGACAAGACACTACTGCGCCGAAGACGGCGAGTAGTGGCACCCGGCAGGAGCAGGAAGAGGAAGAGGAAGAGGAAGAGGAAGAGGAAGAGGAAGAAAGACCCCCTCCGTCCGCTGCGCGGACACCTCCCCCGTCAGGACGGGGGAGGAGAAAGAGTAGAGACTACTGCGCATCAGGATGTGAGTCGTGGCACTGGGTGCGAAGAAACGGGCTGGAAGCCCGTTCTACCAAAAGAGGAAAATTTGTCAGAGGGGTTAGACTTCGTCGGCGGGGATGGAGGGGGCTCGGATGATGCCGAGGATGAGGTCGAGTTTGCTGGAGACGGAGTTCATGTCTGGGCGGTTGTTTGGGTCAACCTCAAAGCACTGCATGATGAGATCGGAGAGGCGGTCTGGGAGATCGGTGCGGAGTTCTGTGATTGGAGTTGCTTTTTCGATGAGTGCGTCGTCGAGTGAGCCGACGAGGGAGTCGGATTTGGTGCCCATGGCTGTGGGGATGTTTTTGCCTGTGAGGACCCAGTACATCATGGCGCCGAAGTTGTAGACATCGGTTTTTGGGGTGATTTCTCTGCGGTGTACTTGTTCTGGGGCGATGTAGTCTGGGGTGCCTTGGATTCGTTTTTTGATGGTGCCGATTTTGCAGGATTGTCCTAGGTCGATGACTTTGGCGGTGAGGTTTCCTTCGATGTCTGATCCGAGGATGACATTGTGTGGTTTCATGTCGGCGTGGACATATCCGAGGTTGTGCATTTCTGCGAGTCCTGAGGCGACTTGTTGGAAGAGGTCGACGATGACGGTGAGGTCTGTGGGTGTTTCTTCGAACATGGAGATGCCGTCGACGAGTTCCATGACGAGGTAGAGGTCTTTGCACTTGAGGAGTGAGCCCTTTTTGATGAGCCTATCGATGCGCCGGATTGCGGGGTGGTTTATTTGGTTTGCGATTTTGTATTCGATTTCGGCTTGATCGAGGAATCGTTGGCTTTTGGGATCTTTCTTTTCGACATGCTTGAGAGCCCAGATTTGTTTTGTTTTTGGGTCTTGGACGAGGTAGATGATCGAGGCGGCGCCGCGTCCGATTTCGGACATGATGCGGAATCCCTCGATGATGTCGCCTTTGTTAAAGATCGTGAGTTCGTCGGTCATAAAGGTCGGTATCCGAAGCGGGTATCCTGATTGGCCCATAGCAGCCGAATGAATGCGTGAATCTATGGTATATTTCGGCTCAGTGTTGGGCCGATTGCACCTTGAATCAGTATTGGCTGATTATCGGGTTGGTGATGGTAGACCTGCATCGGCTCAGGGGGTGGGTGAACACGGACCTAAGAAATTACAGTTCAACGGATTGGCCGGGGTTGGTCAGGATGTTGTATCGGGAGAGACCCTAGGACGGCACAGAATGCCCGGGCGAGATCGGGCAACAGGGTTGATGCGGCTCTAGCAGAGCCTGCGTCAGCCATGATTATATGGATCAGAGGGGGTGGCGGTTCCCATATTGGATACTTTGAGGGCAGAAAAAACCTCCGAAACGGGTTCGGAGGTGGTTGTGCTGGATGATCTGAATGATCTGGCTTGCTCGGTCGGGATTAGATGTTTCCTAGGAGTTCGTCGAAGTTTGCTCTTGGGAAGTAGCGGCCTGGGCTTGTGGTTGGGGCGAGGTCTTCGTGGAGGTAGATGCGGTCTTTGGGGATGTCGAGGCGTTCTGAGAGGGCGATGACGACTTGGGCGAGGTATCGGATTTGTTCGTTGGTGAAGGGTTTGCGGTCGCCGTTGCCTATGAGGCAGATTTCGATTGGGTTTGAGGTGTTTGCGTTGAGTCCTGCGAGTTGGGCTCCGGGTGTTTGTGTGAGCCAGCGGTTTCCGAGGTGTATTTCGCCGTCGCCCATTCCTGTGCCGTTTCCGATGAGGAAGTGGTAGCTGAGGCCGTCGTAGCCGACGGTTTTGTGTTGGGCTCCGATGGATTCGGCTGAGCCTGCGGGTGAGCCTGAGTGGACGATGACGATGGAGTCCCAGTTGGTGGATTGGAGGTCTGATTTGGTGTTGAAGATGGCGTCTACGCCTCGGTCTGCGTTGATGCTGGCGAGAGGGGAGAGTGATACGCCTGAGGCGGTGAGGGATTTATGGCCTGTGTCGAGGATTGAGAGGAGTCCGATAAGGCCTGTCATGGACGCAGCGAGGGCGCCCCACACGATTTTGGTGCGGACGCTTGGATTTGTTCGGACTGTGACCTTGGCGGGCATGAGAGTGAGTCAGTTCCTTGAGGAGGGGGATGAACTACGCAGATAGATTATCATATTCATTCGGGTGTTGCGCGGTAAATTCTTGCGTATTGAAGTGTAATTTTGGTATGTTTTGGCGCATAATTCTGCATAAGCGGTTTGGCATACTTACCGGCCCCGAACAAAGTATGGTTGAACGGTGACTGGGTGTGAGATTTTGATCTACTCATCGGATTTGACGAGGCGGTCGCGGAGGTTTGGTGTGCGGCGGCCGAACTCGTCTTCGAGGAATGGAGGGGCGTGCTGGGAACGGGTTTGGTTGTAGCGATCAAAGGGGGAGCGAGGGTCGTCTTTGTGGAGAAGTGTTTTTTGGCAGGCGGTGAGAGTGGTCAGGGCCATCAGGGTGGCGGCGAACATCGGCTTACGGAGAGATTTGAGGGACTTTGCGTTGGTCATGAGCGGTTGCCTGCTGAGATGATGTGGAAAACAAAAAACAGTGTACCGCGAGTTATCACGGCACACTGTTCTGGAGAGAGGAGAGAACTGTTTTTCTGAGAATCGCATTTCTCATATGTGCCTGGGGATCACTGGACCCGGACACATGATTTCAACAAGATAGGTACGCATCAGCACGGCTTGGGTTCGGGTGCTTTCTGCGAATCATTCAAAATATGTTATGTTTGTTTTTTGTTCGGGCTCTCGATAGGAACTAGGCGGCCTTGGTGGTTTGTTTGGATTTGAGAGGTTGCGAGCAGGGATTGGATGCTGGCGTAGAGGGTGATGGCGACGGCGGTGGAGAGGTTGAGGGAGCGTTCTGAGGGGACTAGGGGTATGGAGAGGCATTGGTTTGGGTGGGCGGCTAGGAGGTCTTTGGGGAGGCCGACGCTTTCTTTGCCGAAGACGAAGTGGTCGCCTTTTTGGGGGGTGATGTCGTAGATGGTGCGGGTGGCGCGGGCGGTGAGGTACCAGGTGTTTGCAACGGCGGGCTTTGGGGTTTGTTTGGAGTTTTGGTAGTCG
Source organism: Phycisphaerales bacterium (assembly GCA_016764895.1). Classification (GTDB taxonomy): domain Bacteria; phylum Planctomycetota; class Phycisphaerae; order Phycisphaerales; family UBA1924; genus UBA1924. The sequence continues at coordinate 3,346 of JAESRA010000133.1, forward strand.
GCTAGGGAGTCGTGGTTGGTGAGGTTGAGTCTTGGCCAGTAGTCGAGGCCTGCGCGCCTACATGCTTTTTCGTCGATGTCGAAGGCGAGGGGGTGGATGAGGTGGAGGGCTGCTCCGGCGGCGACGCAGGTGCGGCCGATGGAGCCGGTGTTGTTTGGGATTTCTGGATTGAGGAGGACGATGTGCGCGACGGGGTCGGTTGTTGAGACGGCATCCAAGAA
>JAESRA010000134.1 GCA_016764895.1 Phycisphaerales bacterium
CCATGTGCCGATGAATACTGCGCCATCAGCGATGTCATTATCGGTGTCAGCATTGAAGTAGATGTCACCGCTGATATTGCCAGCAAGCATCGCGGCATACTCGCCAGCATCGAGGCCGCTCCATGTTGCTGAGCCGGTGAACGCCTGAGAGCCACCGATGACTTCAACGGATGGATCCGCTGAGAAGTTGAATACATTCAGGCCAAAGCTATCCCAGGCGCTGAAGAGAAGTGGCGAGCCACTCGATGCGTTGGCCCAAGTCGTCAGATTCCCGATGCCATTGCCACCGGAGTCGGCATTGAACGAAAAATCGTTAAAGAAGCCTGCCAAAAGCCAGCCGGTAAAGCTACTGCCCGATGCGTCTGCGGCTGAGTTGCCAACTGTAGCGGTGATGGTGATCTGATTGGCCACCGAAAGATCAACCTCAAGAAGGGAATCCGCCGAAGCGGCCATTGCGGTTGCGGCCACTGCGAGACCCGCGATTGTTGCGAACTTGTTCATTATATTTTCTCTTTCTCTATTTCGAGAGAGAATCGCGGTCTTCGCGAGCAGCACACCAAAACAATCGGTCTGCACCCACACTTTGTCGATAATTGAAGACCCGCTCTCTCATATAAAACCGGCAATCCACCGGCCTCTTCTCTTGCCATAACTCTAGCACGAACAACCAGATCCAATCAATCCTATTTTTTGCAATTTACAGAAAATTCGATCGGTTTGTCCAAATAAATACATAAGCGGCCAAGATCATTCCCAACCGCCTTCATTTTGTCATATCAATCGAAGCCAGTATCACCGACGACGACGACCAGCAACCAAGCCACCAAGCCCGAGCAGAGCCATTGAACTTGGAGCAGGGATTACAGTACCCCAAGTACCGATGAGTGTCACTCCAGCACCACCAATGTCATCAATGCTATCCGCACCGGCGTACACATTGCCGCCACCGACTGAAAGCAGCATCTCAGCATATCCGATGGAAGAAACATTCCATGTTGCGCTCCCAGTAAATGCCAAGGCACCTGCTGTGAAGTTGTGATCCGCCCCGCCGGTCATTTCCCAAAGATTAACACCAGTCTCTACACCGCTCACATCTCTAAAGAGTTCTGGGCTCAAATCAGAAGTCGTACCCGCACTCGTGAGATCGCCGTACCCGGTGAGAAGACTCAACAAGTTACCCGTTGAATCACCAAAGAAGTCTGCCAAGTAGACCCCTCTATAGTCGCTGGCCGTCGCGTTTGCCGACGAAACGCCAGAAGTCGCGGTGATGGTCACCTGATCAATGACCGACAAGTCAACAGTGAAAAGACTATCCGCAGAAGCGACGCTTGTCATACCGGCTACAGCAATGACTGCCATTACTCTCATATTCTTCATCTCTATTCTCTCTTTCTTTTTAATGTCCTTTACAGAGCGATCCAATCCTCTCTTCTCCCCCGGCACGAACCAACACAACTTGGTCCCGCCAGAGTACACAAATAAAACAGATCAACTCTCCAACTCTCTTTACAGACCAGTACACCACCGGTCTCGCTCTCTGAACTGAAATAATAACGAAAATCAACCGCTTCCACAAGACAATACCCAACGATTCGAGATAAAATCGTCCTGATTGAACAACGCATCCCTATTTCAAACCTAACAATACAAAACCACTCCCGCCAAACAGTAAAGCACCGTCAAAAGCAAGTCCACAATTAAAAAGCGGCCAGGTATAAACCCGGCCGCTTCCATAGTTGAACTATTCAATCGTGTCGATTAGCGACGACGACGACCAGCGACCAAGCCGCCAAGGCCGAGCAATGCCATTGAACCTGGAGCAGGAATCTTCACGCCCCATGCTCCGATCAATATGCCACCAGCACCAATGTCATCATCAGTGTCCGCGTTCAGGTAGACATCACCGTTGATGTTGCCATTGAGCAATGCAGCGTAGACAGATGCATCAACTGTCCATGTTGCCGAACCACTGAATGCTGCGAAACCAGCAGTAGTAGTGGCGTCAACACCTCCAGCGGTGAAAGCCCAAATATTGATGCCAACGCTGCTGCCACCATTGAAGATCGATGGACCAAGGTCAGAAGTTTGGTTTGCGGTGGTCAGATCACCAACGCCATCAGAAATACCTGGACCAGCCCCTGCATCTGCAGCGTTGAGGAAACCAGCAAGAAGGAAACCAGTAAAATTACTGCCCGATGCAGTTACAAGTGCGTTGCTTCCAGTGGCGGTGATGGTGAGTTGGTTGGTGACTGAAAGGTCAATGTCCAGAAGGGTCTCTACCGCTGAAGCGGTCATTGCCGATGCTGTCAAAGCCAAACCTGCGATTATTGCGATCTTGTTCATTGTGTTCTCTCTTTTCTGTATATACAAACCCTTGAAAGAGCCTCCAGATCTCCGACAGCAATAAACCAACACAAATGGCAATCGCCTAAAATAAACGGTACACCTGAAGATCCACTCCTTCAATCACGAAACCAGCACATTGCCAGTTTCCTCTCTAACCACTACCCTAGCATGAACTACATCAACAATTCAATCAAAATCTTACGATTTGCCGAACAATTTATCACTCTCAATCACCTCCCCCACCAAAAACTAAAAAAAACACAGGCCCCACCGTCGCGGGGCCTGCGTTTTTGCTTTTTAAGGCAAGAGAGAGAAAGAGAGAAATCAACCCAAACAAGCCGTCAAGCCCATCTCGTCGCGTCGTGTGCATCAGGTTTGTCCCCTGACACTGAGAAAGTACATCAGGACCGAGAAGATGCCACCCTTTTACCAACTTTTTTTATCACACGACCCCATAAATATCCAAAACACCCCCAAACCCCCCAAAACAGGCCCTTTTTCAACAACCAGAATTATCGCCAAAATCAGCAAAATCAACCACCCAGGCATATCCTTCCCCTATCAAACAACCACACCCTCCAACAACCAGCCCCAAAAAGGCCCCCGGAGACAAAAAAATGACCACCCCCACCGCAACCGCCACCACATCCACCCTCGCCATCAACGGCGGCACACCCATCTTCGACGCCCCAGTCCCCTTCATGGCCGTAGGACTCAACAAAAAAGACATCGCCGCAGCAACAGAAGTACTCGAATCAGGAATGCTCAGAGCAGCAACCAAATGCGCCGAACTCGAAAAACAATTCGCAGCCAAATCAGACGCCAAAATCGGACTCACATGCTCCAACGGCACCACAGCACTCCAACTCGCCTACGGCGCCCTCCTCCAACCAGGCGACGAAGTCATCACCCCCGCATGGACCTTCATCGCCACCGTCTCCATGCTCGTCGCCGCACAAGCCAAAGTCGTCTTCTGCGATGTATTAGAAGACTCCTACCAAGCAGACCCCAAAGACATCGAACGACTCATCACCCCAAACACCAAAGCCATCGCCATCACCCACCTCTACGGCATCCCCGTAGACATCGACGCCATCGAGGCCCTCGCCAAAAAGCATGACCTCAAAGTCATCTACGACTCCGCCCAAGCACACCTCGCAGAATACAACGGAAATGGTATCGGCGCTTATGGCGACGCCTGCACCTACTCCTTCTACGCCACCAAAAATCTCGGCACAGGCGAAGGCGGCATGCTCACCGTCAACGATGAAAAACTCGCCACCAAAATCAGCCACCTCCGCTCCCACGGCGAAACCGGCAAATACCTCCACGAATCCATCGGATTCAACTACCGAATGAACGACATCACCGGAGCCATAGGCCTAAGCAAACTCCAAACCCTCAAAGCCGACACCGACCGCCGCAGAGCCGTCGCCAACATCTACGCAAACCGAATCGACACCATCACAGGCGTCCACCGCCCAATCCCCACAGCCAACTCAAACCCCGCCTGGCACCTCTACACCTGCCGAGTAGACCTCGAAACCCTCACCTGCACCCGCGACGAGTTCTGCGCCGCCCTCAACAAAGAAGGCGTCCCCACCGCCGTCCACTACCCCAAACCCCTCACCGACCAACCCGTCTTCGCCGAAATCGCCAAAAACAGCGACACCCCAAAAATCGCCGAAAAACTCGCAACCGTCGTCTTCTGCATCCCCATCCACCAAAACCTAACCGACAACCAAGCCCACGGCATCTGCGACGCCCTCACCAAAGTCGCGGGCGCGTTCGCCAAATAAACGATCAACATGATCTTGATCCCAACGAGCCGCAACCGTGAGGGAGCGGTTTTTTCATGCACCTCACTCATAATCAGAGAAAGTCATCCGGTTTTCACTTTGGAAATTTGAATTCTTGCTGTATTATGAATGCAGGAGAATTCTCATGAACAAAGCATTCACAACCGTCATACTCACCGCCACCCTCACCACACTCGCCGCCGCCGATATCTACATCGAAATCGACTTCGCCGGCTCAGGCCCAGACGGGCAAACCACAGGCGACCTCGTTATATTTGACCCTACCCCTCTCAGTGTCTGGATCTGGGCAGATGAGCCAGGGCTCACCATCATGGACCTGTCGCTTCAAATCAATGGCCAATCCAGACTCGGCATCCCCAACTCCGGCGGCATCCTCACCTTCGACAGCGTCGGCACCGCCGATCCAAACTCCAACTTCGCAATCACCGCTGACGGCACCCTCGATGCAGGCAACACACTCATCAACAATCTCTTTTTCTCAAACCTCATCCTCCCCACAAACCCCCTCCCAACCTCCATGCAAACCGCCTGGCTCCTCTACACCGACTTCACAGGCACCGCCACCGAACCGTTCGCCGGCGTCATGCCCATCATCGACTCCCTCATTTTACAATCAGGCGACACCTCTCAAACCATCCACACCTATGGCCTCTACCAAACCCCAACCCCAAACACCCTCGCCCTCCTCACCCTCGCCGGACTCCTCACCACCAAACGACGACGCTGAACAAATCCGTAGAGCATCTACAGTCTTCAACGAGCCGCGACCATAAGGGAGCGATCTTCTCTTAGGTATCTTTCTTCGGTGCCATGGTTTGACCGTCTTCGGCAAACCATGTCTTCAAAAACTCAGAGCCGGGTGCCCCGATTCGCATTCTTATGCGCATCGGGTCTTCTCTTCCTCCTCCCCCGGGCTTCCGGGGGAGGTGTCGCGCAGCGAC
>JAESRA010000135.1 GCA_016764895.1 Phycisphaerales bacterium
TCTGAATGGGGTTTAGGCTTTTGTAGTGGGGTGGGGGGTGGGGGCGGTTGCAGGAGTTCAACTCAGCCGCTGTTTTTCATGGCGTCGAGCTGGGCCCATCGTGCGTAAAGATCGGCCACTCGCGATTGGCCATCCTTGAGATTGGAATACACCGTTGCGGCTCGCTTGTGGTCGGAACTGAGTGCTGGGTCGGCGGCTTCTGTTTCAAGGTGTTCAACTTGGGTTTCCGCTTTGAGGATGGCTTCTTCCATGCCGTCGTATTCGAGCTGGAGCATGTAGGAGAGTTTGCCGGGTTTGGATGGGGTTTGTGCCTTCGGGGCTGGTTGTGCGGGCTTGGATTTTTCTGGCGTTGGGGGCGCAGCTTTGATTCTTGCGGAGTTCCACTGCTGGATTGATGCGTACCACTTGGCATCGCCTTGGTCATTGAGCGACAGATATTCGGTTGCGATGCGTTCGAGTAGAAAGCGGTCGTGCGTGACGAGCACGATTGCACCAGAGAATTCTAGCAAGGCTTGCTCAAGAACTTCTAGCGATGGGATGTCGAGATCATTTGTTGGTTCGTCGAGAAGAAGCACATCTGCTGGCAAGAGGGTTAGGTTGGCGATGAGTACTCTTGCTTGCTCGCCTCCGGAGAGATTGCTTATACGGGTTGAAAGTTGATCTGCGTCAAACAGGAATCGTCTTGCCCATCCTGATACATGGATTGAGTGTCCGTGGTAATGAACTGTTTCGCCGTAGGGGCATAGTGCTTCTTGTAGGGTTTGGTTTTGGTTGAGTGACTCTCGGTGCTGGCTAAAGGTGACGATTTGTAGGTTGTCTGCGCGTTTGATGTTTCCTGAGTCTGGATCGAGGTCGCCGGACATTAATCTCATGAGTGTTGTTTTTCCTGATCCATTGACGCCGAGTAGACCGATCCGCTGGCCTGGGGTCAGGGTGAGGTCTAGTGATTCAAAGAGTTGTTTGTCACCCATGGATTTGGCGACGCTTTGGAGGGCCAAAAGTTTTTTAGTTTTGCGTTGGGTCGAATGGAACGCAAACGATGCTGTGCGTGAGGGGGCTTGGTTTCGGTCGGTTGTGGTTTTTAGTTCGTCTCTACGGCTGGCCGCGGCCACGACTTGTGTTTTGTTTCGGGTTTGGCGTCCTTGAATTCCTTGTTGAAGCCAGGCGGTGTCACGCCGTACTCGGCTGGCGATGCTTGTTTGGGCTGCTCGCTGGGCATCAAGGAAGGCGTCTTTTCGTTTGATGAACTCTGTGTAGTTTCCCGTCGCTTCGAAGGAGCCACCTGGGTAGGCTTTGGAGAGTTCGATGATTCGTGTTGCGGTATTTTCGAGAAATTGCCGGTCGTGTGTGACAAAGATGATGGCGATTGATACTTGCCGGACAAAATTCTCGAGCCATAGAACTCCCTCAAGATCGAGGTGGTTTGTTGGTTCATCGAGCATCAGTACATCAGGGTCTTTGGCAAGGGCACTCGCTAAGGAGAGCCGCTTGCGCCATCCGCCCGAAAGCGTCGCAACTGATCTTTGGAGATCAGAAAAGCCAAGTTTGGAGAGGGCGATCGAGGCACGGGTCGTCGTATCCATGCCGGAATCATCGTCGTCTATGCCCGCTCTGACGACATCCAATGGCGTGGCGTCATCAGCAAACCGATCGTCTTGATCGACATACACCACTCGCAGGGCACGCTTCTGAACGATCTCTCCGCTGTCTGGCTGGAGAGAACCTGAAAGTATTTTGAGCAGCGTTGTTTTGCCACTCCCGTTTGGACCGATGAGCCCGATGCGTTCGCCATCTTCGACATGAATCGACACGCCCTCGAACAGGATGTTTGAGGGGTAGGCCTTCATCAAGTTGCGAGCGGAAAGGAGTGTTGGCATACAGGGTGAGCATCAGAATGGTGGGTAAATACGGTCAATTTCGGCGATGGTCGAGCGGGCCAACTTCGGTAGTCATTATAGCCCAAAGAAATGAAGTCCGCACTGCGAAGGATTTGTATTCAAATTGTTTGAACTTGAGCGGATCGGCTATTTGTTCTGTGGGAATGAGTAGGTCGTCATATCACTTTTATGTATGGTGTCGCCGCGAGTTGTTCATTTGTGATTGGTGAAACAGGTCAAACTGTTTCAACGCTTTTTGAGCCAAAGAGTGAATACATTGCAGGTAGCATAAAGAGCGTGAGGACATTGTCGGCGATGATTCCGCCGATGACGACTGTTGCCAGTGGTCTTTGAATTTCGGCGCCGATTCCGGTATTGAGTGCCATGGGGATGAAGCCGAGTGATGCAACCAGTGCGGTCATGAGGATGGGGCGGAGGCGGATCATTCTTGTCATTTCGATTGCTTCGTTGACAGGAAGACCTTCGGCGATGCGTTGCCGGATGCTTGAGACCAGGACGAGCCCGCTGAGCATTGCTACACCTGAGACGGCGATAAAGCCAACTGCCGCTGAGATTGTCAGGTTCAGGTCTCTGGTCCAGAGTGCGAGGATGCCGCCGACGATGGCAAAGGGGACTCCGGTTAGGACGATGAGTGAATCACGAACTGTTCCAATGCTGAGATAGAGGAGGACGAATATCAGAACGAGGACGATTGGGACAATGAGCGTGAGGCGATTGGCTGCTCTTTGGAGGTGTTCGAACTGGCCTGTATAGCGAATGAAATAGCTTGTGGGCAAAATGATGTCTTCAGAGATTCGATGTTTTGCTTCGGTTACGAATCCGCCAAGATCGCGTCCTCGGACATTGGATTGGACGACGATTCTTCGCTTTCCCCAATCGCGATTGATTACAGATGGGGAGTCTGTTTGCTGGATATGTGCGAGGCGGCCCAGTGCGATGCGTTCGCCGCCGGGGGCTTGGATCATGATTTGTGCTATTGCGTCGGGGTCATTTCGGTAGTGGTCAGGAAGTTCGATAGTCATATCAAAGCGGAGTTGTCCTTGTCGCACTTCGCCGACTTTGATTTCGCCGAGGGCTTGGACGATTTCGAGGACATGTTGTGCGGGGATGCCGTGTCTTGCGATTGCGTGCTGATTGACTTTGATTGAGAGCAGCGGGGCTCCGGTGATTTGTTCGATGGTCACATCGGCGGAGCCTGGGATTGAATTGACTACGCTCTGTACTTGACTGGCGATGGTGCGGAGTTGGTCGAGATCGTCGCCATAGATTTTGATACCGAGGTCTGAGCGGACGCCGGCAACGACTTCATTCATTCTCATTTCGATTGGTTGAGTAAAGATTGCTCGAACGCCTGGGAGTACTGATAGGGTGCTTGCCATTTGTTCGGTGAGTTGTGCTTGGGTTTGGGCTTTGGTCCATTGGGATCGCGGTTTGAGAGTCAGGAAGGTGTCGGTCATTTCAAGACCCATCGGGTCTGTGGCGACTTCTGCGGTTCCTACTCTGCTCCAGATATGTTCGATTTCATCGGGGTATTGGTCGAGGAGGTATTGCTCGATGCGTGCGTTATATGCGGTGGATTGATCGATGGAGACCCCGGCAAGGCGAACGAGGTTGATTGCAATGGCATCTTCGTAGAGTCTGGGGAGGAATGCGGTTCCCAGTAGTGTTGACACGAGGGCTCCGCCTGTGATGATCGCGGCACCGATTGAGATTGTGATCCATCTGAATCGAAGTGAAAATCGAACAAATGGTCGGTAGACCCAATGGGCCATGCGGATCAGGGAATTTTCCTTTGTGTGGGAACTTTTTTTGAGGGCAAGGCTGCAGAGTACCGGGGTGAGGGTGAGTGAGAAGATGACGGAACTCATGAGGGCGAAGATTACGGTTAGGGCCATTGGCCGGAACATTTTGCCTTCGACGCCTTCGAGGAGCAGGATGGGGATAAAGACCGCCATGATGATGAGTTCGCCGAACATTGTTGGCTTGCGGACTTCGATGGTTGCTTCACGGACAGTCTCTAGAATTGATTTTTTGCTTCCATTTTCTTTGTCTTTGCCAATGCGCCGGACACAATTTTCGGTCACGATGACCGAGCTGTCAACTACAAGACCAAAGTCAATCGCGCCGAGGCTCAAAAGGCTTGCAGCGATTCCAAACTGGGCCATCATGCTAAATGAGAACAGCATCGCCAGCGGAATGGCGATCGTGACAATAATCGCGGCTCGGACATTTCCAAGAAACAAAAACAGGACCGCGATGACAAAGAACGCGCCGTAGAGGAGATTTTCTTGAACGGTATGGATGACATGGTTGATCAGGTTGGTACGCTGATAGACAACGCGGACTTCGATATTGTCAGGCAGGGTTGATTTGAGTTCTTCGAGGCGTTGGCGGAGGAGTCGTGTGACTTCATGACTGTTCTCGCCCATGAGCATAAAGCCAAGTCCGAGTATTGCTTCGCCATCTCCATTTGCAGTTGCAGCACCGCGGCGTATCTCATGCCCTTCGCGGACATCGGCGACATGGTGCACATAGATCGGTGTGCCATTTTGGGCAGTGATTACTATGTTTGCAATTTCTGAGACATTGGCGGTTAAGGCGATCCCGTGGACGAGTGTTGATTCTCCGGCTCTGGTGATCTGTCCGCCGCCGACGGATTGGTTGTTTTTTCGTAATGCGTCGGCGACATGATCGATTGTGAGTTCGTATTTGATGAGCCGGGACGGGTCAACAATTACTTCGAATTGTTTGCGGCGCCCGCCCCAGGTGTTGATTTCAGCAATGCCTGGAACTTGTCTGAGTTGCGGGGCGATTGTCCATTCTTGGTAAGTGGTGAGTTCGGTAAGCGATGCGGGGTTATCGCCTTTGCCAAGGACAAGATAGTGGAAGATTTCTCCGAGCCCGGTTGCGACTGGCCCCATTTCCGGCGGGTCGATTCCGTCTGGAAGCCGGACTGAACTGAGCCGTTCACTGAGGACTTGTCTGGCAAAGTACACATCTGTGCCGTCTTGGAAGGTTGCGGTGAGTTGGGAAAATCCGAATCGTGAGATTGATCGGACATCGATAAGTCCTGGGATTCCAGAAACAACGATCTCAACGGGGATGGTGATTTGCTGCTCGACTTCTTCGGGTGTCAGTGACGGAGCGGTGGTGTTGATTTGCACTTGCACCGGGGTCGTGTCAGGAAATGCGTCGATGGGTAGGCTCATCATCGAGAACACGCCCCAGGTGACAAATCCCAGCGAGGCGAGGATGACGAGCAGGCGGTTGTGCAGAGACCAGTTGATGATCCAGTTGAGCATAAGTGTTTATCCAAACGGTGGAGGTTGTATTTTGGTTACTGATAGAGCATTATTTTGAAAGGAAATCCACTTCGCAGCAACCGGCCCCCATTGATTCTTTGAGGATTTCATTCTTCAAAATGAAGCTGCCCGTTGTGACGACTTCTTCACCGCCATTGAGCCCGTTGATCACTTCGTAGTGAACGCCTGTGTCAAATCCGAGTGTGACCTGGGTTGTGGTAAAGGCTGTGCCCTGAGGGTTTGATTTGACGAAGACGACATTGCAGCAGCCCTCCCAATGAACAGCAGATTTTGGAATAGTCACGGCTTTGGAACTCCTGCCGGCAAATACTGTTGCTCGTCCAAACATAAATGCTTTGAGGACACCGGATTCATTGTTGAGTTCAGCTCGGGCATGGATGGTTCGGGTTCTGTGGTCGAGTTGGGTGCTGATCCATGTGATCTGGCCTGTGTAGAGTTTGGACGGGACACTATCGATATGGAAGCTCATGCGTTGGCCGCGTTTTACTGAGGCAAGGTCGGCTTCGTTGAGGTCGATCATTGCCCACATGACACTGGTGTCAGCCACTGCGAACAAGGTGTCCTTGAGATCGACAACTTCGCCGATCACGGCTGAGCGTTCGACGAGTGTGCCGTCGAAAGGGGAGATGATTGCCAGCAATGACCCGGTTTCCCCGTCAGAGAGTATCATGGCAATGTCTTCGGTGGTCAGGCCTAGGTTTCTGAGGCGTTGTTTGGCGCGGGACGCAGCGATTTTTGATTCCACTAGGCGAGTTTTGGCTTCAAGGGCTTGCCGGGCCGTGCTTGCTCCTTTGTTCATCAGGTCATGCTCTCGGTCTGCGTTCTCTTGCCAGAGCTTAAAGAGTTCGTCGGCTTCGACCAGGTCGGCTTTGGCATTTCCGAGTTCGATCGAATCGATTAGGGCAATTGTTTCGCCTTTTGCAACGAATTCGCCGAGGTCCTTTCGGACTTCGACGATGATGCCGCTGGCTCTTGATGACAGTCTTGCGTATCGGTTGGCGTCGTAGACGAGTTCGGCATTTCGATTGATTTTTCGTGTGAGGTTCGATACTTTGGCTTTGCTGTATTCAAAGCCAGCGGTTCGGGCGACTGCTTCGGATTCGAGGCTGATGATAATGCCGACATTGGCGCATGTGATCGACGGCTCTTGTTGTGTTCGCGGCTCGTTGTGAATAGATTGAGGCGAATCTTGATTTGCAAACGATGCGGTGCAAAGCAGGCAAGAGGCCAGAAGCAATAGTTTGATATGTAAATATGAGTTCATGAGAATCCTCAATTATGGGCCATCGGTGGTTGGGTTGCAGGTGGAGCATTGTGATTCGGGTGTGTTGTGGTCTGGGCACCAGTCGCCCGCGGCCTCAAAGGCGACTTTGAGGAATGGGCGGCATTTGACACACAGGGCTTCGGCGACATCGTGCCCGCCACAGAAGCCGTCGGATTCAATGAGCGAAGGTGTGCAGAACGGGCACTGGCTTGCTGAGATACCGTGTTGACAGTTTGAGGACTTGACTAAGTCAGTGGGTATTGCCATGCCATGGCCTCCGGTTCGGATATTTTCTTTCAATGACGGATCACAGGTTATGCACTGTGATTCAGCTATTTTATGCTCTGGGCACCAGTCACCTTTGGCTCTGAAGGCTGTTTTGAGATGCGGCCTGCAGAGTACGCATAATGCTTCGGCTACACCGTGGGAGCCGCAGAAGCCGTCGGCTTCAATCATTTCAGGATTGCAGAACGGGCAGGTTTCTGTTTTTATTTCATGCGGGCATCGCTCACTTGGAGCCGATGCCGATGGCGTGGCAGAACTTTCAGATTGCTTTGAACATCCAAGGGCAAAGGGGAATACAAGAACAACAAGGGTAAGAATTACGATGCAGTGTGTGGGGGTCTTCATGGGGTTTCCTCCGCTCCATTAGGAGCTGAAATGGTGTTGTCGGGGTTGGTCGATGGTAATGATTGTGTGTGATTTAAGAGCAGTTCGATTCCTGCAACGCGGGCTATTTGGACCCGGGCCATTGCGGCTTGTCCGGCGTACTCAAGGAGCCGGAGCCGAGATTGAACGAGTGTGCGTTGGGCGTCGAGCAGTTCAATAAATGGGACGCTTCCTGCTTGGTAGGCTTGTTCGGTTTGATCAAAGGCCTGTTGAACATCGGGAAGAATCAGATTTTGCAGCGTTGTGAGTTGGTCTCTTGCAATTTCGTACTGGCCAAATGCCTGGGCAAATTTAGCCAGCAAAGCCGACTCCAGTGATGCCCGCGTTTGATGCAAACGAAGGATATCGAAGCGAGCAGATTGAATAGCGCCTTGGTTACGATTCCAGAGAGGGATCTCCATCCCGATTCCGATCTGGGCAATGCCTTGATCGGATTCTTCGCTGTATCCAACCCCGGCTTGGAGTTCAAGATTCGGCGTAGCTTCGGCGCGTATCTGTTTGAGACGAGCATGGGCCGCTTGGATTTGGTGGTCTGAGACTCTGAGTTGCGGGTGAGTTTGGAGTACGGCGTTCTTGAGGGCGAGTTCGTTCAGCGCGGGAGGGGTCAGTTCGGTTGTTCCGGCTAGGCGGTCAGCGGAGATCGATTCGAGCCCAACTGCTAGGCCAATATTTTGCTCGGCGATGGAGATGGTTCTGGTGGCTTGATTGAGTAGAGAGTTGAGTTGAATGACTTCAACGCGGGAACGGATGGCCTCGGGTTCGGATGCGGCTTTGGCTTCGAATCTGGATTGAGCAATCCAGTGCGTTCGCTCTGCCAGAACGATCAACTTGTTGATTAATATTTGCCGATCCCGAATATTGATGATTTGGGTGTGGTGCCCAGCGATGGTTGCAAAGAGTTCTTGTGTCTCAAGATCAAGCTGTGTTTGCCGAACACTTTCAACGGCTGATGCCGCGTTCACTGCAGCGCGCAGCCGGCTGCCGATCACGATGGGCTGAGAAACCGCGATCCTCGTTTCAGAAGAGTTCATTCCATCACGAAACCCCAAGTCATCAACGCCGATTTGCACAGTTGGATTCGGGTAGGCGCCTGCTTGCCAAGTATGACCCTGGGCAATCCCGATCCTGAATTGAGCAGCTTTGAGCGAGTTGTTCGCTTGCTGGGCTTGGGAAAGCAAGTCTTCAAGTTGAATGTGATTTTCAGGCAACTGGTGAGAAAGCTTGGGGGGGCTGATAGCTGGCGCGTGTGAAGGCTCAACGAATCTGCGCTGGGAAGCAGAATACGATCCGAGATCTTTGAGTGGATCTGAACATCCAGTGCTGTACAAGGCCAAGGGTAAAAAAAGTGCTTGGGCACCAAACCGTATGAACGAATTGAAGGGTAATTTCATTGACAACTCCGAGGTCAAACGATACTGAAAGATCCCCTCCGGTCATCTCGACATCGGCGGGGTTTTGGTCAGTTGTTTGAATTCTCAGAGACGAAGACTCGTTCGCTGGGCAAATGGTGTTGAGGATGCAAGCGAAGGCGAAGGGGGCGTTGGATGGAGTATGTGATTGCCAAGAGGCTTTTGAGCCATGGCGAGCGACCAAGCCGATCCAGTTGCGAGATGGATCGGGTTGATACTGATTGCTTTGGATGGCTGGATATTCAAGAAGGTCGTTTGGTAAAGAGGAACCCGAACACACCTGCATAGATTGTCAATATCTGAATATTGGGTTAGATGGTTTTGCGATGAACCGGATGAGCCAGATGAACTAGATACACTTGGGCAGCATTGTTGGGCTGTTTGCGAGAATGATGATTCAACGGAAGAACTTTCCGGGATTTGGCCAGCCGGGCATCCAAGGCACAGCACCATTTCTATGACCATCGAGCCAGCGATTAACTGAATGCCCAGTACTGTTATGAGCCAAGTCATTGCCACAGGATGTCTACGCAGTCTCATTCTCATTGGTACAAGTGTATTACGATTCGAGTAGTTTCCCTCTGATTGCGCTGAAAATATTCTCAATGGCCTGGTTCCTGTGATAGTGGGTTGTCAAACGAAGCGTGGGCGGCAGTAGACGCTTTTGTATCTGATACTGAGCATCACGGATTTTAGGTCGATTTTGGGCCAAAATTGATAATTCGGGACCATCATGATCTGTTGGCGACTAGGGCGTGTGTGGTTGTATCCCACAAAGGTTGCTAATCGGTCAGTATGCTTTGGGCGATGGCCTCGGCGACTTTGATGCCGTCGATTCCGGAGGAAAGAATCCCGCCTGCATACCCGGCGCCTTCGCCAGCTGGAAATAAACCTTTGGTGTTGAGGCTCTGGAAAGTTTCGTCGCGTTTGATGCGGATGGGCGATGAGGTGCGTGTTTCGACGCCGGTCAGCACGGCGTCTTGCATGTCATAGCCTCGAATTTTGCGAGCGAATGCAATGAGTGATTCACGAATTGCGACGATGGCATATTCGGGAAGGCAGGGTGTGAGATCAGTGGGGAGTACGCCTGGCTTGTATGATGGAATGACGCTGCCGAGTGATGTGCTGGGCCGACCGGCGATAAAGTCGCCCACCAGTTGTACGGGTGCTGCGTAGGTGCTTCCGCCGGCTACGAATGCGGCTGATTCCCATTGACGCTGGAAAGCAATGCCCGCAAGGGGGCCATCGGGATAGTCTTTTTCTGGTGTGATTCCGACGACGATGCCGGCATTGGCGTTGCGTTCGTTGCGCGAATATTGACTCATGCCGTTGGTGACGACGCGGCCTTCCTCGGAGGTGGCGGCGACGACCGTTCCGCCTGGGCACATGCAGAAGCTGTAGACATCTCGACCATTGGAGGCGTGATGAACGAGTTTGTAATCCGCCGAACCGAGGATGGGATTGCCAGCGTTGGGACCGAATCGAGCTGCATCAATGAGCGATTGTGGATGTTCGATGCGAAATCCAAGTGAAAACGGCTTGGCTTCAATATACACCCCGCGGCCATGAAGCATTTCGAATGTATCGCGTGCGCTGTGGCCGATGGCGAGCACAACATGGTCCGATGCAATATGCTCGCCGCTTGCAAGCATGACGCCTCGAATTTGGCGTGATCCGTCGCTGCCGGTTTCGATATCAACATCAGTGACGCGGCTTTGGAAGCGGTATTGGCCGCCGAGTGACTCAATCGTTGCTCGCATGTTTTCGACCATTTTTACTAGCCGGAAGGTGCCGATGTGCGGGTGCGCTTCGACGAGAATTTCTGGTGGCGCTCCGGCTTTGACGAATTCGGTGAGTACCTTTCGGCCCAGAAATCGTCGGTCCTTGACTTGGCTGTATAGTTTACCATCGGAGAATGTTCCCGCGCCGCCTTCGCCGTACTGCACATTGGATTCTGGGTTGAGTATTGATTTTCGCCACAGCCCCCATGTGTCTTTGGTGCGCTCACGGACTGCCTTTCCGCGTTCTAAGATGATGGGCCGAAACCCCATTTGTGCAAGCAGCAGGGCGGCAAATAACCCGCACGGGCCGGAACCGATCACCAGTGGTCGGGATTCGATTTCTTTAGGTGCTTGTGCGACGAACTTGTAATCGATGTCCGGCCTTGGCTTGACATCCACATTGTCTGTAAGGCGTTCGAGGATACTGGCTTCGTTCTTCACTTCGACATCGAGTGTATAGATCAGGAAAATAGATTTCTTTTTGCGTGCGTCATGGGCGCGGCGAAAGATTGTGCAGGAGATTAGGCTGTTTGGCCTGATGCCTAGGCGAGAGATCGCAGCTTTGGAGATTGCATTGGGGGAATGGTCGAGCGGAAGTTTGATCTGGGTCAGGCGGAGCATGATTATCGTATGGCGTCGCCGGTTGGTGGGCACAAGCGGTGTTGCGAAATCTCCAGATATTGGCAGATTATCAAGGGGTGTCTGTTGGGAGAAAACATTGTTGTCTGCTCATTGATAGTTTGGTGGATTCTTTGTTTTTCAACCGAAAAATGAGGGCTATCGTGCTTATCATCCTTATGAGGCCAGTCCGGAATGACTGCCTCCCCGGTTCATCTGAATGAAAGATCAAGACATTCACTATGCGGTTTCAAAATGCAGTTTCAAAGTGTATTGATTTGCCAAGACGGTTCAGCATAGCTGTAGTCTTGGTTGCTTCGATCAGCCTTCAAAGTTGTTCTCGCAGCCAGCATGATTCGGTGAAGGTTTTTGTGGCGTCTTCTGTTGTTGGGCCTTTGCAAGAAATTAAAGCTGCATTTGAGAGCAGTCATCCAGAGATTCGCATCGAGTTGATTTCGGCAGGCTCGCAAGTTCTGGCGATGCAAATTTCAGAAGGGGCTCCCGCTGACATCTTTATTTCTGCCGATATTAGACAAATGGATCGCGTCAATGGGTTTTCAGAGCCTGCGGTGCTTGTTGAGAATAATTTGGTTGCGATTGTTGGACTGAACTCGGCTTGGAGCACACTTGATGAGGCGATCGATCAGGCGTCTGGGATTGTGATTGCTCAGGATGCAGTTCCCGCCGGTCAATATGCTTTTCAGGCACTCAATGAAATGGGACTCTGGGAGCGTGCAGAATCAAAGATTGTTTCATACGAACACTCCGTCAGCGGCGTGCTGGCCAAAGTTGTGATGGGCCAGGCGGACCTGGGATTTGTGTACAGGACTGACGCATTGAACGAAACAGATGCCGTCCAAGAAATAGAGTTCCCCGGAAGTGTATCCGTGAGAACGCAAACTTGGATTTCTCAGAACGCTGAATCGTTTGGGACGCACTCGCCAGATTCCACGGTGTATCGCTATATATTAGAATCTCTCGAATCAAACCGAATATTTGTTCACTACGGATTTCAACGAGTGGGTCCGGAATCATGAACTATTCGAGCGAACGCAAGGTCAACTTGGTGCTCTTTATCCTTGCGGGGACTGGCATCCTGTTTTTCTTGCTTCCTGTGCTTTCATTGTTGTTTCGGATGCCTTGGGGGAGTGTCGGCGAAGTGTTTGGGAACCCGGAGATTTGGGACGCATTTCGGATATCGCTGATTGTTTCGCTGAGCGCGGTCGTGCTTTCGTTGGTGTTTGGATTTCCGATTGCATGGATCATCACGCGATACCCTTCCCGGTGGACGCGCATCGTCCGTGTGATTGTGCTCGTGCCAATGGTGCTTCCCCCAATTGTCGGTGGGGTTGCCTTGCTTTCGGTCTTTGGGGCCAACTCGCCGATTGGTCACATGCTTATTTCAGTGGGTATACAGCTTCCATTTTCGACACTCGGCGCGGTGCTGGCTGTGACTTTTGTAAGCGGGCCTTTTATGATTATCATGCTCGAATCAGGCATGCATAGTCTTGATGACCGGCTTGAGCATGCAGCCGAGGTACTGGGAGCATCGCGATGGATGATTATTCGTACCATCATACTTCCGGGACTTCGCCCGGCCCTTATCGGCGGAGCCGCATTAACATGGGCTCGGGCACTGGGCGAGTTCGGAGCGACGATCGCTTTTGCTGGCAACCGGCCGGGGCATACTCAAACTCTTCCCCTTGCCATTTATCAGGCGTTGCAGAGCGATATGGATCGTGCGCTGCTGATCTCGGCGGAGTTGATTTTGATTACTGTGTGCTTGATGATCTTTGTGCGATCTCGGGGCATAGGGCATCAATAGATAGAGCATCAATAGATAGGGCACCAATAAAATAGGATACCGCTATGACGAACCAATCTCAGAATGATCAAACCAAACTGACCCACATAAATGAGCAGGGCCATGCCTCGATGGTTGATGTCTCGGAAAAGCCAATTACTCAGCGCGGCGCAGTTGCCCAAGGCCAGGTGCAAATGAGTAAAGGTCTTGCTGATAAGATCCGTGCCAATGATATTGCCAAGGGGAATCTAGTCGATGTCGCAAGATTGGCAGGGATCATGGGGGCAAAAAAAACCGGAGAACTCATTCCACTGTGTCATCCGCTTGGGCTTGATTTGGTTTCGGTTGAGATTGAACTCGTCGACACGACAATGTATATCACTGCCAGTGCCAAATGCTGCGGCCGAACCGGGATAGAAATGGAAGCTCTGATGGCTGTGAGTATCGCGGCCTTGACAATTATTGATATGGGCAAGGCTGTAGACAAAGCAATGGTCATCCAAGGCGTCCGGCTCATTGAAAAATGGGGCGGAAAGTCAGGACATTACAAGGCGGTCGATCATGAGTGATCCACTATTTCGATGTGCGGTTTTAACAGTTTCTGATCGCGCTTCAAGAGGCGAGTACGAAGACAAGTCTGGGCCTGCGCTGGTCGCGTTTATCAATACGAAACTCGGCGGGCTGGTTGCCCAAACTGCTTGTATTGCAGACGAAGAAGATTTGATTGTCCAACAATTCAACGATTGGATTGGTCTATCGCCCACGATTGATTTGATTCTCTCGACTGGCGGAACAGGGTTGTCGCCAAGGGATCGGACGCCGGAGGCTGCGATGCGTGTGATTGATCGTCCGCATGCAGGGTTGATGGAGATGGCAAGGCATCGGACATCAGAGATTACTGAACTGGCGTATTTGTCGCGTGGGGTTGCCGGTGCGGCTCGTGGATCATTGATCGTCACACTCCCCGGATCACCAAAGGGTGCTGTTGAACAGATCGAAGCGATTGGAAGTGTGCTTGTCCATGCACTCAAAACACTCCGAGGCGATAGGGATCTGCATTAGAAATCCTCTGGCCGATTGATATTACGGACCGCCATTGGATCAACCTGAACTGCGCAGATGGATTGCTGATCGAGCACCATGCCAAGTTTGAGCTTGCCTTGCTTGATGGCATCTTTAAAAATTGGGGCGCACTGTGATCGGTACAGGCCAATCGTCGGATGAAGCCGGTCGGATTTGGCGAGGAAGGCCAGTGAGCTTTGATCTTGAGTTGAAGCATTGATGATCGCGCCGATAGTTTGATCGTCGATTGAAATAAGATCGCCGGCACAGATAAAAATGTCAGAGCAGGCATGTTCAAGTGCCGCGCAAATACCACCGGCAGGGCCCATCCCAGGGTAGGGGTCATCGATGACCTCGTCGGCCAAAGTGGCGATTTGATCGTTGCATCGGCCAACAATCGCGACGCGCGAGCCAAATATGCGGCGAAGTGTGTTGATTGGTGATGCCACCATCGGAGAACCATCGACTGGCTCAATAAGTTTGTCTCGTCCAAAGCGTAATGATCGACCCCCCACAAGCACAACGGGCTGAATCTGATCTAGAATCTGTTGGTCAATCTGAGGCATGACCAATCATTGCCTTCAACGGCTCGAGGAGTTCGTATGGATGAAAAGAAACCAATCTCTCGCCGGCAGTTGCTGCGGTCCAAGCTTGGTCTGGGATTGGCCCAAACCATTGGGTACGCGATGGGGCAGGCTCATGGAGTCACCAAACACATCGAGAAGTCGATCCGCGAGCCGGTGCCGCCGTCCCCGCCTGCTCCGGAGTTTGCCGTGTTTTTAAGGCCTCCGGGGGCGATTGACGAGATTTCGTTTTCGGCCCAGTGCACCAAATGCAATGCGTGCATCGATGCTTGCCCACCCAAAACATTGGTTAAACTGACCGGTGAACTCGGGGTTTTTGGGAAGGGTCAGGGTACGCCGGTGATCGATCCGAACCTTGGTGGCTGCACGATGTGTGAAGATCGGCCATGTGTGACGGCGTGTGTCGATGAAGGGGTAGATATTCTGGATGGACTGCTGCCGATGAAGATGGGGCTGGCGATGGTGCATCGGAGTTCGTGTCGATCGCAAATTGGCCAAGAGTGCACAATGTGCATTGATGTATGCCCAATCGCAGGCACGCTGACTCAGGATTGGCGGAAGATCCCGGTGGTGGACAGCGACCTCTGCACAGGGTGCGGAATTTGTGTATACAGTTGCCCTGTAGATCCGATCGCGATCTCGATTATTCCCACCAAAGAGCGGCCTCCGAAAACGGTTCAGCCAAGCCAAGACCAAAATGGCCAAGGGCCTGGGCCGGATTGACCGGGTGTGAGTTCAACGAATCCATCGGACATGGCCGAGGACGGGACATCGCCTGAACCTTTTGATGAGACGAGTTCGATGGTGTCATGGGAAACGATTTTTGCGAGGCGGTTCCAGTAGAGCCTGAGAGATTTGTCGTCGCTGTTGATGATTCGCATCATGCGAGGCGTGCTTGTTTGTCCTTGTATACCAGCACGGATTGCGAGAGATGGGATGAGCAAGCGGTGAGCGGTGGTCATGACGGAGACGGGATTTCCTGGGAGTCCGAGGATCGGTTTGCCGTTGATGGCCGCCCCGAGTGCTGGCTTGCCGGGGCGTTGGGGGAGTTTATGGAAGATGGTTTGGGCGCCGATCGATTCGATAATCGCGGGGACATGGTCGTGGTCGCCCATTGAAACTCCGCCGGTAAAGACGAGGGCGTCGCAGGTTTCGAGGAGTTTTTGTGCAGTGGTTTTGATGTCGTTGAATGTATCGCCAGCGTGGTTGTGGGATTCGATTTTGATCCATCGGTGCTGATTACACAATGCGATGATGGAGGAAGCGTTGGAGTCGCGGAGTTGCCATTTGCTGGGAGTTTCGTGTGGCGCGACGACTTCGTTTCCGGTGGTGATGATGCCGAGTTTGACTTGTTTGTGGACGGTTGGATTGGCGATCCCGAATCCGGTGAGCATGCCCATGATTGGGGCGGTGATGATCCGTCCTGCGCATGGAATTCGCGTGCCTGCGGGCATGTTTTCGCCTATGCGTCTGATGTTCATGCCGGGCTTGAGCGATTGGATGAGTTGATCGGAGAGTTCGATGCAGCCGGTGAGTTCGGTGACATCTTCGCGTTTGATGATGACATGAACGCCATCGGGAACGGGGGCTCCGGTGACGATTTGTAGTGTTTTTCCGCTGGGCATCGGCTGTGGTTTCTGGCCGATGTGAATCTCGCTGGCGATTTCGATGGTTCCGGGTTTGCAGTCTTCGATTCGGAGCGCGTAGCCGTCCATCGCGCTGGCATCACAACTCGGACTCGGTCGATCGCTGTGGGCATCGGATGCCATGACCCGGCCCATTGCTTGATTCCATGGGATAGATTCGGAATCGATGGTCGTGATTTCGGCGCAGAGCGCATCGATCGCCATGGTTGGTGAATCGAAGGCGAAGCCGGTGGTTGTGCCGTTGCAGCAGGACATGGTTTAGTCTTGTTTGTTGGTGAGTTTATTGGTGACATCGCGAACCCACGAGAGGTTGCGCATCATGGAGGGAAACCCGATAGTGGGGGTGCCGAGCATGGCGACATGCTCGAGTTCTGCCGCAGTACACCCGGCTTGGAGTGCTTTTCGGGTGTGCGAGTGGGCCGCGCCTTCGAGGCCTGCGGCCATAGATGTAGCGAGTTTAATCATCGACACCGTCTTCTCATCGAGGGGCCCGGCAACTTTGCATGCCTCGCCGAGCGCCTCGTAGGACCCTACAAGATCGGGGTAGTTTTCTTTCATGTCGGTGTAGGGTTTGGGGATGGACATGGTGTTTTTGGTCATGGTGTTCCTTTGCTTAGCCGCCGATGGCGGACATGGGGCGGCTGGGCTGTTGGTAGTCTTGGTCATGGATTCTATGACCGGCCTGCTTGCGGAGTGTGATGGCGACCAGTGCCTTGGCGATCGTGCGGTCATCGGCGCCGTCACGAAGCAATGTACGAATATCCCACTCAGTCGTCGAGAACAGGCAGGGCATCACACGACCCTCGGCCGTCACGCGCAAGCGTGAACACGCGTTGCAGAACGGGCGGGTGACGGTGGCGATAACACCGATTTTGCCCTCAGAGCCATCAGCAAAGCGGTATCCGGTTGCGGGGGCATGTGGGCGGGGGCGACCGATGGGAACGAGTTCATGCCGGGCGTTGATGGATTCGATCATCTCGTCGGCTGTGACGACTTTGTCCATTTCCCACCGCTGCCCCGAATCCAGCGGCATGTACTCGATGAGCCGAACATCGACACCCATCGTGCGGGCAAGGTCGGCGAGTTCAGGGAGTTCGTCTTCGTTGAATCCGCGGATGACGACGGCATTGATTTTAACGGGATTGAGCCCGACTTCCTTGGCCCATTGAACAGTTTGCAACACACGGGCAACAGATGACTGGGATCGGGTGATGTGGGCGAAACGGTCTTCACGCACCGAATCTAGCGAGACGGTGATGCGATCGAGCCCGGCGTCTTTGAGTTCTTGGAGATCGGATTTGGTGGAAAGTGAGCCGTTGGTGGTCAGGGCGATGTCTTCGAGGTCCAGTGCCCGCAGATCGCGGATTAATGCTGAGAGTGTTGGGTGGACCATGGGCTCGCCGCCGGTGAGTCGGATTCTCCGAACACCCATTTGAGAGGCGACACGCACAAGGCGGACGATCTCCGAATCGGTCAGGAGTTCCACTTTGCGTTTGAAGCGGATATCCGGTTCCATGCAATACCGGCAGCGAAAATTGCAGCGGTCGGTGACGCAGATGCGGAGGTCGCGGATGACCCGGTTGTAGGAATCGCGGAGTTCAGATCCAAAGTCTTCGCCGACGGAACTGAGCAGCGCGTGATCCAGAACGCGGATATTGGAGCCGCCCTTGGGTGCGTTGTTGAGAACTGGGAGGGCTGTGGTCATCGGATAATCCTAGAATGTCTCAACTGGCGATGAGCCAATCCAGATTCTTGAGGGGACACAGGCTGGAACTCATATCACGCATCGGGGCACCCAGCATATTCCCTACCTATATACCCTTTACTCAAATATGCCCTTTCAACAACCCAGCGGACTAGTCATTGAGCGTTTCAAACCGGGATTCAGCCCAAGGCGAAGACATGTGACTCCGAACCTGCACATGACAGGTTCGGCATTTGGCGATGAGTGTAATTTCTGGCAGTCCATCGTGCTTGACCACCGGCGCCCCAAGGGTTCCATCTTCGTGGCACATCATACAGTTTCGCTCGCCCCACGCCTGAATATGTTTGTAGTTGTTGGGCATCATCGGCGGGAAGGCCCACGATGCGAACTCCAAATCTTTGGCATCCGGTGTGAACTCGATATTCCCAGGGATCAATACATGGCAAGTGCGGCACTTGGACTGCAAAGCAATCTCTGGCAGTCCCGTGTGACGGATCTGTGGTGCGCCTTGGACACCGGTTTCGTGACAATCGAGGCAGTCATTCACGAACCATGCCTCTCTGTGCCACTCGCCGCGATCCGGGATTGTGGGTGGGAATGCCGCCAATGCGAAACCGGTCTCAGGATCGAGTTCTATGTCGGATTCGCCGACGACGACCGACGGGAGTTTTTTCTCTACAAACCCCGCGCTGGGATCGATAGAGATCGCAACTGCGGTTTCTTCAACGAACTTGGGTTCGTCGAGGACCGCCCAACCCGCCAGCGCAACGGCTGAGGTGATCGAAAGCGGGATCAATACACTATGTAGTTTCATCGCACGCTCCTTTGGGTTAGATTTTCTCAAGTTTGACAGCGCACATCTTGAACTCAGGTTGCTTGGAACCCGGATCAAACGCATCGGTACAGACGAAGTTGATCAGTGAATCCTTATCCTCCCAGTGCATGGGCACAAAGACCATTCCTGGGCGTGGCATGTCCACCACGCGGGCACGGATCTTGGCCTGGCCTCGGCGTGAAGTGATCTTGATCATGTCGCCAGACCGGATACTCATCTCGCGGGCATCCTTTGGATTGATCTCAACAAAGCAGTGCGGGTACGCTCTTTTGAGTTCCTCGGCCTTCATGGTCATGGTGCCGGTGTGCCAGTGTTCTAGCACGCGACCGGTTGAGAGAATGATCGGATACTCTTCGTCGACAGGTTCTGCCGGACCCAGTGCCGGGCGGAGCCAGACGATGGCGCGATTATCAGGGGCCGAGAAGAACTTGATTTCCCCCTGTGCCAATGTATGGTCGGCATACTTCCCAGAATCCAGGTTCGGATCATCGCCCTTGACGAACCGGCGAGCGGTCCCGGGGTGATCTTCGGTCGGACATGGCCAGCGGACGCCGCGTTCTTTGTGGAGGCGAGCACGAGTGATGCCCATGAAATCGTATGGTGTACCTTTGGATGCGAGGCAAATTTCTTCCCACATGTCATCGGTGTTCGCAAACTTGCCCTTGATGTACCCCTTTTTGACAACGCCCTTGTCTTCGAGGCGACCAGCAAAATCGAGCATGATGTCGAAATCAGAACGGGCCTGACCGGGAGGACTCTTGACCTGCGGATGGATCTGGTAGCGGCGTTCAGACATGCCAAAGACACCGGTCTTCTCTGACCACATCGCAGCAGGAAGGACAAGGTCGGCAAGTTCGGTTGTTCGGGTTGGGTACGAATCAAGCACAACAATAAACGGCTTGTCCTTGCGAGGTTTGCCGATCGCATCGCGGACGGGATGCAGGTTTGGCATGGACTGTCCTGGGTTGGTCGTCAGCATGACCATTGCTTTGATTTTGTTCTCGGCGAGTGCTTCAAACATCGCAACGGTGTGGAGCCCGGGTTTGGACGGGATGGTGCCGGGTTTGGAACCCCAGAGTTTTTCCATTTCCTTGCGGTCGGCTTCTTTTTTGACCGACCGGCCGTAGGGGAGAATGTGGCAGAGGGTGCCTGTGTCTCGGACACCGCCGCAGGCGTTGGGCTGACCGGTCATCGAGAACGGGGTGGCTCCTGGCTTACCGATATTGCCTGTGATGAGGTGCAGGTTGTGCATGAGGTTGTTGGCCCAGACGCCTCGGATGCGTTGGTTGAGCCCCATGGTCCAGATGGACATGGTCGGGCCGAAGGCAAAGAGCCGTGCGGCTTCTTCGATTTTCTCA
>JAESRA010000136.1 GCA_016764895.1 Phycisphaerales bacterium
GGGGGTTTGGGGGGTTTGGGGGGTTTCAGGGATCACTGGCAACTCGGGGAGTTCGACAATCTCTTCGCCTGGGAGCGGTGCCAGTTCGTCCTTGCTCGGCAGTTTCATATCTGGGTTGAATGATTCGAGTGCGTCGATCCGCATCTGGCCCAAGGCGCTCAGTGATGGCATTTGGATTTGATTGGCCAATGCAATCACGCGTGTGTAGTAGCCTTTGGCGTCATCGAAGTCGCGTTTGCATTCGGCGACTGCTCCGGCGCGGATCAAGGCGTGCATGGTGAGTAGTGCTTTGCCTTCATCGGGTTCTGACAAGGCGATGACTTCTTGAGCGAGCGTGCCGGCTTGATCGAGATAGACCTGGCGTTGGTTCTCGTCGAGTTTATCGGATTCGTTGATCGGCTCGCCGGTGATTTGATCGATCTGGGCACCGGGCTGGACACCCTGCAAGAATGCAGAAAGGTAGAGGTCGATGGTGGTTAGTTTGGCGATCTCGGGGACGGCACGGATACCGGCGTATTCCTCGGCCAGCGCGTTGAGTGAGGCGGGGGAAGGATTCCCGCCCATCGTCGCGGCTTGGAGTTCACCGAATGCACGGTCGAGCTTCTCGATTTTTTTCTGCTCCATCCAGCCGAGCCCTGCCCAGACAAGTGCAGCAACGGCAATCACCATAATGACAGGCGAACTCCACTTGCTCAAGAAGTCAAGAAACTCCCTGTTGATCCGAGAGTCTTCGAGCCCTGCGCCGGCTTTGATATCTGTTTGACGATCGTCCATGAAACTACCTACTGAAGGGGTTTTTGAATACTGAAATGTGGATAACCTCGATGCCGATTGATAACAAACCGAATCAGGGGTTGGGAGGTGATCTTAGCTTGCTCAAGCCACAAAGCCCACTGAGAATCAGGAATCCCAGAACCGCCATGGACGGGGATCGGCGAGGGCTTGGGGGGGGATCAATCGGTGATTGATCGTTGTGGCGAGCGTTTCAATGCCTTGGCCGGTGTGGCTGCTGCAGGAGCATTCTACAGGCGAAGCAATCGGCCCCAGGTCTGACCGGACCCCAACCCGCAGGATGGAGGCCGATGACCCGATGAGCGATGCCAGCCGGGGGTCGAGCTCTCCGGTCGGGGTCTTGTGATTGACCGAGTGATTGACCGAGTGATCGACTGCATGAACAATGAGATCGGCGGCACGAATCACCGGCGCGGCCAGATCAAGCTCCTCCCCGACCACAACCCGCTCATCAATGCCCGGCGTATCAACCCACCGGACAGCCAAGCCTGACAGATCGAGCATCACGCCGACATGATCGCGCGTCGTCCCGGCTAGATCCGAAACCATCGCAACCGATGTCCCAGCCAATGCGTTGACCAGAGACGACTTCCCGATATTGGCCCGCCCGACAACGACCACCAACGGAGGAACAAGCAGCCGATTGAGCACCGATGAATCGGCTAGAGATTCAGTATTTGGCGATAACCGCCAGCGAGCGGGTTGATCGAGCAGGACATCAACGGCCGCGGGGCTTGGGGCCGATGCGAGGGCTTGGAGCATGCGGGCTTCGTGGATATCTTCGGCTTCTGGATACATGGTTTGAGGATCGCTCGGTTGGGCGAGTTCTATTCCGAGCGCGATGAACGCTTGGGATATTGCCCGTGTGATCCCGATGCCGCCGTGAGGCATGACCAGGAGCGAATGATGGTCAAAGCGTGCGATCAGCGCGTCGTCAAGCCCGAGCAATGAGGCTAGGCGGATCTGACCGACCGCGAGGGGTTGTAGATTAAGTGCTGTAAAAATAGGGTCAAGATCATTTGCGATCACCCTGAGTATCGACACGGCCCCCACCGCGCTGGCTGGGGTTTCGATTGCGTGGGTTGCGTCCATTAGTCTTGGCTGTCGTCTTGGAGCATGCGGGCGCATGCGACTCGGATGCCTTGGAGTTGGAGATCGGGAACGAACGAATCGATCAGTTCGTCATCTTCGAGAATGCCGAGGTCTCCGCCTGTGACGATGGTCTGCGGGTAGCCTTGATAGTGCTCGGCGTACCGCTCGGTCAACGAATGAACCGCTCCTTTGACGGCGTAGGTCACTCCGAGAATGATTGCATCGTCTGTCTGCTTGGCGGGTTCGCTAGAGCTGTTATCAAGCTTGCGATAGGTAATCTTTGGTAGGTTGGCGGCTGCATCATGGAGCGAAGAGAGCATCATGGAGACCCCTGGGAGGATGGCTCCGCCATGGAAGACTCCGGTGCCGTCAACAAAGTCGATGGTGACGGCCGTGCCGACATCAATGACCACGCAGGCTTGTTTGAGGATTTCAAAGGCACCCAATGCGCACAACAACCGGTCTTGCCCGACGGTCATCTCGCCGGCGTCGGTCAGGGAGTGCTGGATTGGGATTTGGAAATCTCGGCCGAATCTGTAGATTGTTTGATTGGTGGCTTTGCGGATGGCCCGTTCGATTTCATCGGCACTTGTTGGCCGAACACCGGCGATCACGATTGTTGTGTCATCGAGTTGATTTTCTTCGCCAGAATCTAGGATTTCTTTGACCCGGGCGGCGATCGCATCGACATCTGAGGAATCAAAGGATTGTGGATTGAGGCACTCTTGGCCAGTAAAGGAGCCAACGCGCGTGCGGGTGTTGCCGATCGCGACTGCGATGAGTGTTCCCATCGAGGGGAGCGAAGATTCGGAGAGGTCCAGTGGTGTTTCCTGAGTCATGCGTGAAGGGTATACGCTGGTGCTGGATTGATCCAAAACACGAGCTCTTTCTGCACCATTGTTCTGGAGCGACTACCCTTTGGGGATGCCGAACATGATTACCGGAGCCCAATACTAATGGCACGCTGCAAGTCTGATGAATCTATATCCCGACGAACTGAGAAGGACTTTGATTTCCCGCTGGGGGTCTACCCGGTGGAAAGTATGACCCCGGTTCAGGGATACAGCTCCCAATACGAGCCTGCAGACGGGGACGAAGAAGGAATCGATGAAGTCGAGGCGTGGCCCGATCGGTATGTATTTGACATTGTGATTAGCGCTACAAGACTCGAAGCATTATGGGTTCAAATATTTGCGATGATGCCCGGACGGGTATACCCGATCCTGGACTACATCGGGCATGACTGCTATCGAGAGATTGATCCGTACATCGCTTATGAGCCTTTGGGACAAGAACGGATGACCAATCTGCTCCAGAGGTATCGTGATTTTTTCATCGAAGATGGCATGGTGGGATTCGGCGCAGTAAGCGAAGAGCCGTTTTTCTACGCATTTGTCGATGAACACAAAATCTTGACTCTGAGGGTCGAGCCTGAGATGAGACCCAAGATAGAGCAACTGCTGGCATCATTTGAACTCGAAGCAATTGATGAGCCGGCCGGGGCTGATGCGGCGGCCCATGAGCACCGATCGGTGCTCATCACGCCCAGCGAGAGTCCCGAACTCCTCAATGCCGACGAAATTGTGGAAATAGCTCGGGAGCGTTGGGGACTGGTTCTCAATGTAGACCCGGAGACCAATCTCGATGATGATGGGCAAGAACTCGGGATCACACCATTTCGATGCTTGCTCAGATACGAATCCGATCAAAGCCCTAACCATAAATATGCTGAGGTCATTTGTACTGCCAGTTGCCTTATCCAAGCTGAGACTCTCGCCCTTGAGGCCGTCGACGGGCTTATCGAGAGCGATGAGAATGAGCCTGAATCTTTTGACCTCTTTTTGTTGAGCGCAGATCGGGTATTGCTCAAAGATTTAGGCGTAAGCAAAGGCGGTATTAAAATCTCTAAAGCCCGCACCGCCAAAGGCTTGCATCACAGCGAAGTGCTGAGTGCCCGCTGGTTAATTGCTGAATCAGGACCCACTTAGGCCGGATTGAATCGACAACAATATGGCTATTTCTGGCCATTTGAATGATTGGGAAATGCCGTTTTTTGTCAGATGGGATCGATTTGAGAAGCCTTGAAATCAGTTTAAGAACTTGGGAAACCACCCAGTCGATCATGCGGATAGGTATCACATCACAGGTCATGCACGGCCCCGCTTTCGTGCTCAAAGGCTTGATGGTGCGGGACAACACCTCTCCAGTGATGGATGATATTGGATGATATTGAATGACTCTGAATGAAAACGAAGCGTTCGTGAGACGAACCCGGTTATGGTACTGGCGAATTAGGGGATCAAATTTCATGCGAACAATTTGCGAATTGAGCCCGATGCCGGTATTGTCCTTCCCTACGGTTCGCCGGCGTCGTTTGGCGCGCATGAGGACTGTTACGCGGGTACGATGATAGTGACCGCTCACTATTTGTGAAGCCATTAAGTAGAACCATTGCAGTTCAGCCCATGTGCTGACTCAATCAACCTTGAACGGAGTGATTCCGGATGTCACCCAGCAGACAACGATTTGTAACCTTGCTTCTCGCCACTACTGGAGCTGCGTCTTCATTTGCATATGCAAATGCAGAACCCGCACAGCACCAGCCCAACGCTCAAGCCAACTCGGCGAGCGTCAACGCGAGCAGCGTGCTTAACCATCTTGACCATGCAGCAACCTTGGTGTCTGAGGGTCAAGTGATCCGGGCCCGAGCGATGATTTTAACTTTGCAAGATTCCCCTGCAGGGTTGTCGCTCAGTGATGAGCAAGATCAGCGTGTCTGGAAGTTGCTCGCCCAGATTGAGCGGACTATTCAACGCACAGACCGCCACGATATTGCACTCCAGAAAGCTCAACACGCGTTGAGCTTTGATCGTCTTGTTGATGCAGAGCGTCAGGCACAGACCGTCTTCAACTCGTCCAAATCGACCAATGAGCAGATTGATCGCGCCAACGCGATCTCCACTCAAATCCAGATCCGTCGCGACGAGGCACAACCATTGGTTGCTGCAACACTGCGTTCGGCGATCGACTCGTTTAACCAAGGCGACTACACACGCGCCAAGACCATCATCAACCGGATCGGGACTTTGGGACTTGATCTGGATTCATCGACCCGCCGCAAGTTGACGATCTATCGCTCGCGTATTACCGATCTTGAGCAAACCCGAGGCGAGACATTCGGCAGCCCCGCTCCATCGATGGGCATGCTTGCTCCTGAGTCTGGAGCAAGTTCGGAATGGTTGATTACCACTGCCCAAGACATGCTCGGGCAGCCTGCTGATGAACCATCTGATGAACCATCTGATGAAATTGTCGTTGAAATCGTTGAAATATACGAGCCCGATACCCAAGCCGAGCCTGAGATTGATTTGGTAGAAACCGCCCGCAAGTTTGAGGCCCAAACTCTTCTTGCCAATGCCAATATCGCCTACGAGGAACGCCGGCTCAACGACGCCCTCCATAGCTACAACACCCTGATGAGCAACTTTGCGTCATACATTTCTGATGATGAGCGTGCCCTTGCTGGCCAGCGTCTCAATGAGGTCGAGATCGCTCTCGGTGTCCAAGGCGGGCCAAGCGAAGGCGGACTCAATGTTCCCATCGAAGAACGCAGCATCATTATGCAACGCCTCACGGCAACATACGACAACCTGACCAACCAAGCAAACGATGCCTTGAGGTCCGGCGACACAACAATCGCAACCGGGCTCATTGCTCAAGCCAGGCTTGAAGTCCAACGGGCACGCGATGTGATGCCCGAAGCGGCTTACGAGAACTACATCTCCGATCTTGACAACATGGCGTCCAACATTGCCCAGCGTGAAGAGCAACTCCGCCAGTCTCGTCTTGAGCAGGAGGCCGCGGATCGTGAGTTGCGGACACTGGAGCTTGAAACACAGCGACTCAATCAACGCGACGAGCGTGTGCTCGCTTCGCTGCACCGTGTGCGTGCTTTGCAGTCGGAACTCAAGTACGAAGAAGCGCTCGAAATCGTCGAGAATATTTTGTTCCTTGATCCAGCGAATCCATCGGGCTTGCTGCTTAAAGATATCATCGAAGACATCATTGTGTACCGCGGGTTCTACGCGATTCAGCGTGATAAAAACTTGAGTTATGCCCATGAGTCTTTGGAAAATCAGACAGCGATGATTCTTCCTGATTTCTTGATGGATTACCCGGACGACTGGCCTCAGATCAGCTTCCGTCGTGGTGCCACGCTCGAATATGCTGAGTCAGAATCGAATCGTGCTGTACTGACACAACTCCGCGAAACTCGGATGCCTGTTGATTTTGATGACAACTCATTCGAGGATGTCCTCGCATTCATCGGCTCAACTGCGGATCTTGACATCGATACCGACTGGGAATCACTGGCTGATATTGGTGTTGATCCAGACAGCCCTGTGACCCTTCGCTTGAACAATGTCACACTAGAAGTCCTGCTCGACCGTGTTCTTGCCAAAGTCTCCGATCCGGTCCTGCCTGCGAGTTGGGCGGTCCAAGACGGCATCTTGACCATTTCGTCTGACGATGTTCTCCGCCAGAACACACTGCTTGAAATCTACGATGTCCGTGACCTGCTCTTTGATGTTCCTGAGTTCGACAACGCTCCAAGGTTTAATATGTCAAGTGGCGGCAGCGGCGGCGGCGGCGGCGGCAGATCGCCGTTCTCTGGCAGCTCCGGTGCCCCAGACCTCGCATCCCCAGATGAACGCGTTGGCGCGATCTCTGATCTGATCCGCTCAAATGTAGACCCTGGCCAATGGGCTTCTGATGGCGGTTCTACCAGTTCCCTCACATCACTCAATGGCAACTTCATCATCACAACGACCCCTCGGTATCACCGCGAAGTCATCGGGCTGCTCAACAAGCTCCGCTCCCAGCGTGCTATCCAGATCAGCGTCGAAGCACGCTACATGTCGGTTGACCAGAACTTCTTTGAGCAAATTGGCTTCGATCTCGATGTCTATCTGAACGCGAATAACACCGAGTATCGAACCGCCCGTGCGATTGACCCTTCAATCCTACCTTCGGACTACTTCGAAGGCGATGGCACGCTCGTCCGTTCAATCCAGGCCAGTTTTGACATCAACGGTGATGATGTCATCGACGAAGATGATCGAATTTTCGTGTTCGGGCCAGGCAACAACGGCGGCACACTCCCCGATGGAACCGTCGTTGACGATGACCAGTTCTCGATTATTCGGGCTGCTCAGAACTCCTTTGGACTCACCGAAACACTCGCCGGTGCGAGTGGATTCGCAGCAGGTATTCTTGCGGCCAACCCAGCACTTGGGATTACCGCTCGGTTCCTTGATGATGTCCAAGTGGACTTCATGGTCGAAGCCACTCAGGCCGACCAACGCTCGGTGACACTCACCGCTCCACGCTTAACATTCACCAACGGGCAGCGAGCAAACATCGTCGTGTCAACTCAATCGACTTATGTCTCCGGGCTCACAGCAATCGTGGGTTCGAGTTCGGGTGCATTCAACCCGACTACCGATGTACTCAATGATGGTGTTCTTCTTGACATCACCGGGGTTGCTTCGGCCGACCGCCGCTATGTCACTATGACCGTGATTACCTCGCTGGCCAAGAATAACCTGAATGCGAACTCAACTACTGTTGAGGGTGCTGTCGGGGGTACAGGCGGCACCCAGGGGGCCTCCAACTTCACTGGCACGATCCAGCTCCCATCCCAAAACTCTACACAAATCAACACTACCGTGACTGTCCCTGACCAAGGCACGATCATGCTCGGCGGACAGCGTCTTGTTGACGAGGTCCAAGTTGAAACAGGCGTGCCTGTTCTTTCCAAGATCCCCATACTTTCACGCTTCTTTTCCAACCGCATCGATGTCAAGGAAGAAAAAACCCTCTTGGTGATGATCAAACCAACGATCCTCATCCAGAATGAAGAGGAAGAACGCCACTTCCCAGGGCTTCTTGACCAACTCGGCGGATAACGCCAAATACCAATATCCTTCAGACTCGGAGTTTGCCTTGCAAGCTTCGAGTTTTTTTGTGTACACTCCACCGTTTCGATAGATGAGAGAGAAGGCACTCGCTAATGGCGGGGCAATGCTCTATAGTGTGGTCGCCAAAGCCGGCAGATTTTTACACGGGAGACGACGGATGAGCGAATCCAGACTCAGAGTATCAAAGATCGACGAGATTACTCAAATCGAATTCATCGATCGGAATATCCTCGACGAAGCAAATATCCAAGCAATCAGCGACGAGATCAGCGAGATTATCGAGCAAGCGTCAAATCCAAATCTATTGATTAACTTTGCAAATGTTGATCATCTCTCGTCTGCTGCATTGGGTGCGTTGATCACTATCAACAACAAAACCAATGAGAAAAACGGAAAGCTCCGTTTGGCCAATATTGATCCGCAGATCTACGAAGTCTTTGTGATCACTCGGCTCAACAAGCTCTTTAGCATTCACGAAACACTCAATGATGCGATGGAACAGTTTAACAAGGCAACAAGCTAAACACACTCGATTATGGGCGATCTACAGACTTGCATCCCGGATTCTGAAACGGTCGAACTGTTCAATGATCGCCAGGCGATCAATGAATTGATCGAACGAGTTCTTGTGTTGGCCGTCGGTGCTGGATTGAAAGATGCCGCGATCTTTGCTGTTCGGCTTGCGATCGAAGAAGCCATCACCAACGCGTTTGTGCATGGGCATCAAAACCTTCCCCGCGATGTGCCTGTATTGGTCGAGTTCAAAATATCGCAAGGCGAAATTCAAATCGCAATCGAAGACCGAGGCCCTGGATTTACACCCGAGGCCCTTCCCGATCCCACGCTGATCGAAAATCTCTCCAAACCATTTGGCCGTGGTGTCATGCTGATGAAGGCCTACATGACCGAGGTGCTCTATAACCCACAAGGCAACCGGGTCAAAATGCGCTATATCACGCCCTGACCAAATCCTCAACACACACTACAAATACCTGTTTTTTACCCAGTCATTGTATTGCTGATTGCTCAAATCAGGAATATGGACTATACTTGACTAGGATAGAATGATTCTAAGACTCAGGACTTCCGGACACACTTATCCGCAGTCTGTGAGCACTAACGAGGTTTTACCAATGGGCGTGACACTCCCGATGTATCTTGACCATGCCGCGACAACCCCGTGTGATCCACGGGTGGTCGAGGCGATGATGCCGTACTTCACCGATATCTTTGGCAATCCGGGTTCACGGAACCACAGCTTTGGCTGGGCGGCCGAGAAGGGTGTGAAGATCGCTCGCCAGCAGGTCGCCGATCTGATTGGCGCCGACTCCAAAGAAATCATCTTCACCTCCGGCTCAACCGAGTCCAACAACCTTGCCATCAAAGGCGCGGCCAACATGTACGCCAAGAAACCCGCCGGCGAGTCTGGGCGCGGTCACATCATCACGGCGATCCATGAACACAAGGCCGTGCTTGATCCGTGCAAGCGGATGGAGAAGGACGGGTTTGATGTCACCTACCTAGCGCCGGGGCCTGATGGTTTGATTACCCGCTCAATGATCGAAGGCGCCCTCCGCGACGACACGATCCTCGTCACGATCATGTGGGCCAACAACGAACTCGGGACCATCAACGAAATCCCTGAGATCGGCGAGTTGTGCCACGAGAAAAAGATCGTACTGCACACCGACGCCACACAGTGGGTCGGCAAGATGCCCACCAATGTCAAGCTCGACCATGTTGATCTACTCTCCTTGTCGGGTCACAAAATCTATGGCCCCAAGGGTGCTGGCGCACTCTATGTCCGTCGCCGCAAGCCCCGCATTCGTTTGACCGCGATCCAGGAAGGCGGTGGACAAGAACGCGGCTTCCGTTCTGGAACACTCAATGTGACGGGGATCGTCGGGCTTGGAAAGGCTTGCGAGCTCTGCGCCCAGACCATGGACGACGAACGCGAACGCCTCTTGGTTCTTCGCAATGAGCTTGAAACCAAGATCGAAAATGCCCTTGATGTCACCCAGGTCAATGGCGACCGCAACCGCCGGCTCGCCCACATCACCAACATCTCCTTCGGTTTTGTCGAAGGCGAATCCTTAATGATGGCGATCAAAGAGATCGCGGTCAGTTCAGGATCAGCCTGCACCAGCGCATCGCTCGAGCCCAGTTATGTGCTCAAAGCACTGGGAATCGGCGACGATCTTGCCCACTCTTCGCTCCGAATCTCTATGGGACGCTGGACGACCAAAGAGCAGATTGACTATGCGGGTGACAAGATTATTGCAGCCGTCCAAAAACTCCGCGTGCTGTCTCCGCTCTACGACATGCACAACGAAGGCATCGACATCACCAAGATCGAATGGGCAGCGCACTGATTGAGTCAGCCCCCTCCGGGGCTGAGGATTCGTTTGAGTCGGCCCCCTCCGGGGCTGAGGATTCGTTTGAGTCGCCCCCCTCCGGGGCCGAGAAAGATAAACAACAACCACCTGAGAGGTGCACCATGGCATACGGCGAAAAAGTAATCGACCACTACGAAAACCCACGCAATGTCGGAACCTTCGGCACACAAAAAGAAATCAAGGCCGCCACCGAGATCGGAGTCGGGCTCGTCGGCGCTCCTGAGTGCGGCGATGTCATGCAACTCCAGATCAAAGTCAACGACGAAACCGGAATGATCGAGGACGCCAAGTTCAAGTGCTTCGGCTGCGGTTCAGCGATTGCCAGCTCATCACTGGCGACCGAATGGCTCAAGGGCAAGTCGCTCGATGAAGGGCTTGAGATCAAGAATACCGCGATTGTCGAAGAACTCAGCTTGCCTCCGGTCAAAATTCACTGCTCGGTACTCGCTGAGGACGCGATCAAGGCCGCGATTGAAGACTATAAATCCAAACAATAGAATCGGGCAACCGCTCAGTTTACAGACCTAGAATCCCGACAACAGCATCCACTTCTTTACACCACCTGAGGCATCATGAACACCGACACAACACCGTCAACCGAGCAAGAATCTGTCATCATCACCGAACTGGCCGCCAACGAGATCCGAGGCATTATCGCCAAGCAGGAGCTCGACCCAGACAAGGTCCGTCTCCGCGTCGGTGTCAAAGGCGGCGGATGCTCAGGCTTCAGCTACCTCCTGGACCTCACCGAGACCCAGAAAGACTCTGACGAACTCTTCGAGCAGCACGGGATCAAGGTCATCGTCGATCCAAAGAGCCTGCTCTACCTGAGCGGTGTGACGGTCGATTTCAAAGACGAGATCATGGGACGCGGCTTTGTGTTCAACAACCCCAACGCCACCAGCAGTTGCGGCTGCGGCTCGAGCTTCTCGGCCTAAAATAAATGGGCGATTCACTACCTATTCGCCTATAAACTCACTTTATTTCCTTTCTTTTCATCTCTTGGGTTGCGAAAGTGGCTCTTGTATGGTTCAATCATCATTGCACCGAATACTACTAGAGCCGGAGATGTGACAAATCATGAGCCAAGCTGGATGCCCACTGGAAACGACCTCTTGTTTTTCTCCGCCCACGATGGTTCAGTTCAGTGTGTTTTTGCCCAATAAAGTCGGCAAAATGCTTGATCTTGTCGAGAACTTTGATGAATCCTCGCAATGCCAGATTTGTGCAATTTCGGTCCACGAGGCCTCGGATCATGCGGTGGTTCGACTCATCACCAACCACGCCCATGTCGCCCGCCGGATTCTGAAGGACCACGGCCTGGCGTTTGCAGAGCATGAGGTGCTGGTTGTAGAACTCTCTGAAGGGCACACACTTTCCAAAATGTGCTTGTATCTGCTTGGGGTGGAGATGAACATCGCCTTTGCCTATGCCTTGATGCTTGAGCCCAATGGGGTCCCCACCATTGCTATTGCGGTCGATGATCAGACCTTGGCGGGGCAGATTCTCCGCCAAAAAGGATTCCGGCTCATCGGAGAAGCGGATTTGCCCAAATAGGGCTCCAAACCCCATAAACCTACATACTCCAAGCCCCTATAATCGAACTGTCAGCAACCCCGATATGGGCTGTGAGTACATATATTGTACCGATTTCGCCTTTTCACATACCTGATCCACCGCAAGCCTTGGCGGCTTAATCAATGCGGATCGCATCACCGGAGCACCAATGAAACACACCACGACACTCATCGCCGCCCTGAGCGGGCTTGTACTCCTCTCCGGGCTTCCCAGCTCGGCATTGGCCGGTCCAGGCCATGACCACTCCAAAGCCACACACAAAGAGACTCTCGAAGATTTACTCCCAAATCTGAAGAAACCAGAACTCTGGATCGGGTCCACCGCCCCTGAACTCACGATTGCCAAGTTCGTCAAGGGCGATTCGATTGATGGATTTGAGAGCGGGCAGGTGTATGTCGTCGAGTTCTGGGCGACTTGGTGCGGGCCTTGTATTGAAGCATTCCCTCACCTGTCTGAGTTGCAGGAGAGTTATGGGGATGATGTCCGCTTTATCGGAGTCAATGTCTGGGAACGCGTCAAGGGCCAAGAACGCATGGAGTTTATCGAGGAGTTCGTCGCCAAACAGGGCGATCGGATGAGCTACACCGTTGCGGTCGAAGAAGGCAGCTCGATGTCTGACAACTGGATGAAACCAGCCGGGCAGAACGGCATCCCCGCCGCGTTCATTGTTGATGGCGATGGCAAGGTTGCTTGGATAGGGCATCCAAGCCAAATGGACAAACCACTCAAAGCTGTTGTTGCTGGAGAGTTTGATAGCAAGACTGCAGGCGCTGAGGCCTGGAAGCAGCAAGTGCTCTCTACAGCATTCCAAACCTTTGCCGGATTATTGCAAAGCGGTGAAGATATTGAAAAGGCTCGCAAGATCGGCAATATCCTCGTTGATGACCATTTAAGCGACGAACCAAGAGGACTTAACACGGTTGCGTGGATGCTGCTCAACTCCGAGGCCGATGGCATCGGCATGCGTGATTATCAGATCGCACTCAAGGCGGCCGCGGTTGCCTGTGACAAGACCGAGTGGAAGGATTGGGGTATTCTCGACACCTACGCACTGGCGATGCACAAAACCGGCGACACGGTCTCGGCAATCAAATGGCAAGAGAAAGCCATCGAACTTGCAAAGGCCGATGAAGAACAAGGCGGCAAAGATGCTGTTGCCGAACTTGAAGAACGGCTCGCCGAATACAAAGAATAATCACTGGAGTGATGCACCATATGTACAAAAAGGCACCCATCAAGGGTGCCTTCTTTATTTGAGTTCATTTCAAATTGCTCTTTAAATCAGGTCTTTGGAGGCGAGCCAATGCTCTGCATCGAGCGCAGCTGCGCAGCCCATGCCCGAAGCGGTGATCGCCTGGCGGTACACCGAATCGGCAACATCGCCGGCGGCGAAGACGCCCTCAAAATTGGTCTTGCTTGAACGGTCTTTGAGGTCGATGTAGCCTGCATCGTCAAACTCAAGCCCGGTGTCCTGGAGGAACTTGGTGGCTGGATTATGACCGATGGCGACGAAGAGGCCCTTGATGGCGAGCTCTGATTCTTCGCCGGTGACGGTGTCTTTGAGCTTGACGGCGTGGATTTTTTCGTTGCCGAAGGAATCCGGAGTTGAGAGGCAGTCGATGACCGACGAGTTCCAGATGACCTCGGCGTTGTCCTTGGCGAGGAATCGTTCCTGCATCACTTTGCTGGCGCGGAGTTCATCGCGGCGGTGAATGACAGATACTTTGGAGGCGAACTTGGTGAGGAATGTGGCTTCTTCCATTGCGGAATCGCCGCCACCGACGACGGCGACATGCTGATTGCGGAACATCGGGAGAGCGCCGTCGCACACGGCACAGGCGCTGACGCCGCCGCCGTTCATGGCAAGGTTCATTTCGGAGTCGAGACCGATCCAGTTGGCGGTGGCGCCGGTGGCGATGATGACGGCGTTGGCCTGGATAGTTTCACCGCCCGATGTGTGGAGTGTGTGCAGCGAGCCGTCGCTGGAGAACTCGCATTTGGTGATGTCTTCGCCGACGACAGTGGTTCCGAAG
The DNA here is from genome assembly GCA_016764895.1 of Phycisphaerales bacterium. Classification (GTDB taxonomy): domain Bacteria; phylum Planctomycetota; class Phycisphaerae; order Phycisphaerales; family UBA1924; genus UBA1924. Next base: position 13,873 of record JAESRA010000136.1, read on the forward strand.
CGGCGGGCTTGTTCTTCGAATTTCATCATCATTTCTGGGCCGGCGATGCCTTCTGGGAAGCCGGGGTAGTTTTCGACATCGGTGGTGAGCATGAGTTGCCCGCCTGGGAGGACCGGGCCTGGGTCTTGCTTGGCGACGCCGACATAGACGACGGGGTCGAGGTTGGCGCGGGCGGCGTAGATGGCTGCGGTCCAGCCGGAGGGTCCCGAACCGATGATGACGACTTTATGGACTGATGCGGAAGGTGATTGGTTGGCCAAGCTGTTTCTCCATTGATTCGTGATTCGTGATTGGTGACATACCCGCGCTGGTCTCCCAAACTGGTTTCCCAACTGGTTTCCCAACTGGTCTCCAAAGAATGCGGGCGGGCCTTGGAATATTCCGTCTGATCGCACTGGGGAGTGAAATCGGTGTGAATAGTATGCCGATTCAACGGATAAAAAAAGACAGAGACCGATCCGTGGTGGATCGGCCTCTGTGTTTTGATTCTGACTGAACTGGATGTCTTAGCCGGTGGCGATTACCGAGCCTTCTTTTGTAAGAAAGCGGCGTTCTTCGGTAGGGGCGGGCGTATCGAGGTTTTCGAAGGCATCGGCCCTGCGGTAGAACTGGCTTGGTTTGTCGTCGCTGATTCGTTCGTGGAGGCGCGAGAGCGACTCCTCGATGATTTGACGGACCCGCTCGCGGGAGATGCCAACATCTGCGGCGATCTCTTTGAGCGTCAATGGCTCGGCACCATCGAGCCCGAAACGGAGACGAAGGATCTGGGCCTCTCGCTCGTCGATGGTTTCCATCAACTTGCGGAGGATTCCGAGTTCCTCGGCTTCGAGTGTTTGCTCTTCAGCGGTCGTGTTCCGGTAATCTGCGATCAGCTCACCGAGGCCCACAAGGTCGCCATCGTTGCCTTGGGGTGCTTGATTGGGCGCACTAAAGGCTTTGACCGCACGCTTGATGATCATGATTTTTTTGACCGGGAGATCCATCGCGGCTGCGAGTTCTTCGATGCTGGGAACATGACCCGTTTCGGATTGGATCCGTCTTGAGTGCATCTTCCACTTGGCGATCAGTTCGACCATATAGGCCGGGATGTGGATTGGTTGATTGGCGTTGATCAGGGCACGCTTGATGCCTTGCTTGATCCACCAACTCGCGTAGGTGCTGAACCGGGCTCCCTGAGCCGGATCAAAGCCTTCTACAGCACGCATCAGACCGATATTGCCTTCTTCGACAAGATCGTTGAGCGGCAATCCACGGTTGTTGTAGTTTTTGGCGATCGAAACGACGAGGCGAAGATTTGAACGGATCATCGTTTCACGGGCAACTGGACATTGCTCGTTGATGATTTTCCATCCGAGTTCTTTCTCTTGTTCCGCTGTCAACAGGGGGTGGCGACGGATGTCATTGAGATACACCTGTATCGCAGACTTGACGCCAGAATTAGACGAACGCATATTTGTACTCACTTTCCTACCCATCCTTTCCGCAGCGAACGCTGCCGGAAACAAGATGAACTCTCACTCATCTCAATGTTCGTCATCCTACACGACTGGTTCCATCGGACAAAAGGGTTTTCCCCTGAACTTGGGTATTTTCTATCAATTCTTCTGGCCCAAATCTGGATGGACTGCACCGTTTGGGCGGATTACAGAGTATTTTGGAAAAGTGATCGGTCTTTCTAGATTTTTATTGGCATCTCCCGATAATGGGTTCATAGTCTTTAATTCGCCTTATTACAGTCAGGATTTATTGTGGACAAAGATATTTCAAATCTACTCGATGAATGGCCCTTTGTACCTGGGCAAATCTCCGTTCGGCTCATTGAGGGGAAAGATCATGAACCACGGGTACAGGTCCGGCTCGATCTGGGTTTCCTCCAGATGAAACTCGATGGCAGGCCTGACGGACAACGCCCCCATGAGTGCGATTCTTACCTGGAATACCATGAAGCCCAGCTCACTCAAATGCTTGGCCAAGGGGCTGCTCCAGACCCCGGCAACGAGCAGGCTGGAAACGAGCAACCTGAAAGCGAACAGCCTGAGTTTGATCTCTCAGAAGATGACGAGTCTGAGGAATTGGATCGATTCTTAGATTCTGATGAATGCCGACATCTCCGCGAAGAAGCCCAGCAATATTACCACCGATACATCGCTCTACTGGTCCTTGAAGATTTTGAGAGCGTTGCCAGAGACACCTCCCGGAACTTGCGGGTGCTGGATCTGTTCCGGGACTATGCAATCGACGAGGAAGACCGGGTCGCGATGGAGGGGCACCGCCCGTATGTGATGATGATGCGGGCGCGGGCACTGGCGAGCCATGCCCTCAAATACGAGGAGAACAAGGTGGCTATCCATGCGATTGACGAGGGGATCGAAGCCCTCAAGCTGTATTACCAGTCGACCGGACAAGAAGATTTGTTTGACGAAGCCGGGGAAGTTGACATGCTCCGCGAGATGCGTGACGGGCTCATTCCCAAACTCCCGGTGAGCCAAAGAGCCGAACTCAGGCAGCGGATGGAAGCGGCGATTGTGTCTGAGAACTTTGAACTCGCTGCGATCTTGCGAGATGAACTCCGCATGATGGGCAAATGATTATTTGATATCGAGCGACTCTGTTTCTCGGCGCGCCAGCCGAGCCCGTTTGACAAGGACACTGAGCAGGGTGAGGTCTGCGGGGGTTACGCCTTCGAGCCTTGAGGCTTGCCCGAAGGTGGTTGGGCGAAATTTGCCCAGGGCGCCGCGAGCTTCGTTTCGGAGTGAGTCCATCGACTCGTACTCAATCCACTCAGGGATCGGCTTGTGCTCCATCTCGTTGTGTCTGCGGATCTCAATGACCTGGCGTTTGACATACGGCTCGTAGCGACGGTGAGCGTGGAGGGTTTGGTAGATTCCGGGGTCAACATCCCCCACCGCTTGTGTCAACGCAGGTCCAACTGCGTTTTGGAGATCGTGCACGCTGTAGTCTGGTTCGAGTACTCGATCACAAACTTTCTTTTGGCCGTCAATCGTGGACTCCATCAACGACCGGCCGGACTCAATAGCTCTCGTGCGGCGAGCAAAGCCCGCCTTGCGCTGCGATCCCAGATCATGATGATCCAGCAGCCCGAGATCAATGGCGATCGGGGTCAAGCGGTCTGGGGCGTTGTCTGATCGGAGCAAGAGCCTGTATTCGGCGCGGCTGGTGAACATCCGGTAGGGCTCGCGGGGGGTCTTGGTGACCAGGTCATCCATAAGAACGCCGATGTAGCCTTGTGAACGATCAAGCGAGAACTCTCCTGCGCTTTGAGAATACATCGCTGCATTGATCCCGGCGACCAACCCTTGGGCGGCCGCTTCTTCGTACCCACTGGTGCCGTTGATTTGACCAGCCAGGAAGAACCCGTTGACAGAGCGTGTTTGGGTGGTGACATAGATTTGGTGCGGCCGAACCATGTCGTATTCGACAGCATACCCATACATCAGAATCTTGGCATGCTCGCACCCCGGCATCGATCGCACAATAATGTCTTGAACATCCTCAGGCAGGCTCGTGGCGATTCCGTTGCAGTAGACCCAGTCGGTTTCGTGGGATTCTGGTTCGAGGTATACGCCGTGCTGTTCACGCTCTGCAAAGCGCACGACTTTGTCTTCGATGCTGGGGCAGTAGCGAGGGCCCGCCGAGCTGATTTGGCCTGAGAACATGGGGGCTCGATCGAGATTGGCGCGGATAGCGTCGTGGGATCCCGGGCCTGTGTAAGTTTGACGGCAGGAGATTTGTTCGATCAACGGGAACTGGTTGCACTCCACTTCGCCAATTTTCCATCCAGCCCTAGAGAGTTCTGAGAAGGGGGTTGGTGATTCGTCACCATCTTGGATGGGGAGTGAATCCCAGTTGATGGTTTTGCGGTCGATCCTTGGCGGGGTTCCGGTTTTGAGTCGTCCGAGTTCTAGGCCCAGGGCGATGAGTGCTGCGGAGATTGGATTGGCCGCCTCTTCGCCTTGACGCCCGCCTGGGGTTGTGCTGGTTCCGCGGTGCATGATGGCCCGCATGAAGGTCCCTGTGGTCAGGACCACCGCTGGGGCACAGAGCTCAACCTGCTCGCCCTGAGGCGTTGTGACGACCACGCCTTGAACTGTGTGAACTGTACCGCCATTTGTCGTCTCGTCTGTGAGGAGGCGTTCTACGCCGCCCTCGACGATGTCGATCTCAGGGCGGGCATTGATGAATGCCTGGACTGTTCGGGCGTAGGCGAGATTGTCGGCTTGGCAGCGCGGGCCATGGACGGCTGCGCCCTTTGAAGTGTTGAGCAGTTTGAACTGGATCCCCGTGGCATCGGCGACAAGGCCCATGAGCCCCCCCATCGCGTCGATCTCGCGGACGAGCTGGCCTTTGGCGAGCCCGCCAATTGCTGGATTGCAGCTCATCACACCGATTTTGGATGAATCAAGCGAGACAAGAGCCACCGAATGCGGAGTCCCCAGACGGTTTGCGGCCGCCCATGCCGCTTCAACTCCGGCGTGGCCCCCTCCAACGACAATGACTTGATACTCGTGTTTCACAGGATAACTGTAGACAACCCCGGCAGAATACAAAGAATGGGATCGAGATTACCCTTTTGTTTTTTGAATGTAATCCAAAAAAAACCCCCACTGCATGCAGCGGGGGTTTGTAGATTCAATCAGAGACTTAGGCCTCTCAATACACTGTTGTTAACCGGCCTCAATCAACGCAATCTGGATCGATCAGATTCGTGTCACCCCGAGTACCTACATCTTTTCCGCCAAAGTCGATCCCTTGGAGTCCCCAACGAGTCCACCGGTAGCGTTGACAGTAGGTAACCGCATCACCTAGCCCACCCTTTGGCAATGGGAAGGTATCCAATGGCACATATGTTTGAAGCCATGGTTGACTCTGCTCATTTGGATTCCAGCCTGGGTTTGCATCTTGAGTCACTTCTTGACGAACCGAGCCATCAAAGAATGCGAGGTTGCATCGTGATTCTGGGTAGGCGAAGTAAAGGCCCTTTGAATCCGTGAAGCGGTCAAACTCTTCAAACATCATCACCTTCGCAGATGGATGCGCAACTTGGGTCATCTTCCGGCGACCGAGTTTGGTACCTCCCGAGCTGCCGAAGAGGTGCGGGGTTCCTGCAACCGGGAAGTAGGTACTGGTATTGATCCCATCGGTATTCCACGCAGCCGGAACCATTTGATAGGTCGAAGCAAACGCCCAGAGCTGGGTGATAGGCGAAGTGCCCCATATTCCAGCAGCTTCATACCCTGGTTCTACGGCTCCAGAGCCATAGGGAAGAGAGTTGGCAGGCTCCAAGTACTCAAGTGTGTTCTCTTGCCAATCAATAAGGTTCTTGTCGAATGGCGAGGCCGCGATTGGTTCTGGCTGGCGATCTGTCAAGTAGTCAAGGAGTACCAGATGCGAGTACCGGCGGTGCATAAGGCGACCTTCTGGTGCTTCTATCTGTCCTACACTTCCACGCTCAATACGCCCGGTCGCACGCATAAGAATGTTCTGCACTTGTCGAGCCGCCGCCACGGTATCATTCGCCATTTTGATATTCTTGCCGTTGTGGAGCATGACATATCGCTCGCCTCCACGCCATGTGAAGCTGAAGATGCGATCATCCGAATCACCGGCGTAGTTGGCCGCACTCGTATTGAGCGAGCGAACATTGGCTTGGGCTACCACATTCTGAGCGGACCGGCGTGCTTGGCCTAATGCGGGCAAGAGGATACCAATCAGCAGAGCGATGATGGCAATAACCACCAGAAGTTCGATAAGTGTAAATGCCTTGATTTGAGCTATGTTTCGTCTTGCCACGACGACCTCCATCTGTTCGCAGATCCACAGCCCAGTCTTCATACTGGACGAGAATCTTGGGTGTTTCTTGTCACGCCGGTTGGCGCGGTGTGTCACTTACTTGTCTTTCTGTTCGCAGTCGAGAGCGGAAAGTTCCGGCCTCAATGAGAATACCAACAATATCTTGTAAATAACACGGCTATTTTCGAGCGGTTCCACACGAACCGCCTCGATGTCCTTGGTACCTTTATACTGATTTCACATGAACTTCGCAACCCCAGACCCCTCAGAATGGTACAAATTTAGAGAGTATTCTCACTTGTTCGGGTTTAGTACGCGTTTTTATGGACGAATCCCCGGATAATCGTCATCATGAGAATCCTTAAATCGAACAAAATCGACCAGTGCCGGATGTAAAACAGATCATATTGGAGCCGCTTTCTCAGGCTGGTGTTTCCTCGTAGCCCGTTGACCTGGGCCCACCCGGTCATCCCGGCTTTGACATGCTGGCGGATCATGTAGCCTCGCCAGTCATCCCGGAATCGATCGATGAGCTCAGGACGCTCCGGCCTTGGCCCAACAAGGGACATATCACCCCGTAATACATTGAGCAACTGAGGAATCTCATCGAGACTTGTCCGCCTTAACCAGTTGCCGACGCTTGTCACTCTGGGGTCATTTTCTGCTGTCCAGGTTGGATCGGCCGATTGCGGATGATTCGTCATGGTCCGAAACTTATAAATCCAGAAGGTATCTCCGGCTAAGCTGACTCTTTGCTGACGGAAGATCGCTGGGCCCGAAGAAGTACACTTCACAAGTATCGCAACGCCGAAGATGATCGGCGAAAATATTATGAGCCCGATAAACGAACCCACGATGTCGATTGCTCGCTTGAGCACGCCTCCGAAACCAGAGAGCGGGCTTTCACGATAGCTCAGTATTGGCATTCCTTCGAGAACTGAAACAGCCATGGATTGAGGAAGATATTTGAGGCGTACATCCGGGATCAAACGAATATCAACAGCAAAGCGTTCGAGCCGTTGGAGTATCTGTGGCAACTGAGAAGACATTGCATTGGGCAGCGCGATATAGATTGCGTCAACCGGATATTTTTCGAGGATAAGTTCGATCTCATTAGTACCGCCTCGAATTGTTTTCTGGATGCATTCGGCACGATTGGTTTGTTCATGATGGCTGATAAAGTAAGCCACCTTGATTCCGGTCCAGGCGTTCCGTTCGAGTGTTCTTGCGGTGATTTGGCCGAGCCGGCCAACGCCGAGAATGGCTACATGCCTGGTGTTCCGGCCTCGGCGACGCATCGCCCTGAGCGACAAACGCACAGCCAGCCTCTGAATTGAAATAGCGAGCGGCAAACAGAACGCAAGAATAAAGATTTGATACCGAAATGGCTCGGTAAAGACCGCACTTGGCAGTACCGGACCAACAATTTGCTCCTCAGGAAGCTCTCGCCCGCCTGACATCCAAACAAGTACGATGATTAAAGCCACAGCCACAAGAGCAGCCTTGGCAACTTGAATAACTTCGTCGAAGAGAGATTGATCCCTTCGGGGCTTGTAGAGCCCCATGCCATACATTGCGATCGCCAAGATTGGAATCACCAGAATGGTCATGGAATCTTGGAGATAGGTCTCCAATCCAAACTCAAGGCCACCGAACTCTGCCCTGCGAATCCACCACGCTAAGGCACAAGCACCCGCTGCAGATACAGCGTCTGTACACGCAAAGAGGGTCACAAAGAGTTGGTGGCGTTGCTTGAGCATGGACCCCTATGGGAATGCAAGAGATTGTGAAAGACCATTTCAGTCCGAATCATATCAGAATCGAGGCGAGCGTGTTTGATCAGTCGTGACCGTGACCCTCGTGGCTATCGACTTCTGCAGGCATCTGGACTGGGGTGTCCTTTGCGGGTTCTGGCCGATCAATGTGGAGGAGGTGAACATTGAAGATCAAGATTGAGTCGCCGGGGATATTGGCTCGTGGATTTCCATTGGGGCCATAGGCAAGATCGCCCGGTATTATGAGTTTCCGGTGGGCTCCCTTTGAGAGTTCTTCCATGCCCATGCCCCAGCCTGGGATTGCTCTGTTTCCTGGTGGGAAGGAAAATACGAACGGTGAATTGCGGGTATAGCTTGAATCAAACATGGTGCCATCGGTCAAGTATCCGGAGTAATGCACATGCATTTCGTCGCCGTCTGCGACGACTTCATCGGATGTCGATGCCGGATAGTCGATGATGACAAGGCCATCATCACGCTGGGTGGCTACGGCGTATGGGGCGACCTGCTCAAATGAGTAGGATGATTCCTCGCCATCGCCCCAAACGATGTTGCCATCGGCGTCGTAGCCGCGATCGGTGGTCGTGAGCGTGGTGCCATCAAAGGTGATGGAACTGGTCATTTCAACGGCTCCCGAAACACCTGTCGGGTAAGGATACGGGGTTGATCCACTGAAGCCTGAACCTGAAATATCCAGATCGATATCGAGCGTTGCAATGAGTTGATCTTTGTTGATGTTCTGAAAATGGGAAGGTGCCGCGTGGAGCCCGGTATAGACACCGAGCGTCTCAGCACTCATCGCCATGGTGTAAGTCCGCAATCGCACCTTGCCTTTGTACTCGTATAATTGAAAGACAGCTTGGCGAAAGGGGGCCCAGGTGGTGTCTGAGAGCGAACTTTCTACATAAAGAGTGTTCTCCATGCCTTGGATCGTGATCGGAGCGATGCCCATAGCCATGAAAATGTCATTTGAGGTGCCATCCTCAGACAGAATGGTCTTGTAGGGCTCTGTCGTCATCCAAGCGCCTGAAAGTTGATCCGCGATTTTATCAATCGGCGACGCGAGGCTGATGGTTGATTCAGTACTGGCTGTAGCCTCCAGAGCGTGGACCCCGGAGACTGCTCCGAGCAAGGTCGCTGTTGTGGCAACGACGATTCGGCAATTTTTGAACATCTGTAGATTTCCTTTTTATAATGTGATTTGGCCTGTTTCTGGCCAAAGGGCGGTCATTCTCGTTCAATCCAATGCAGTATAGCCAATATCCCTTGAAGACTCTGATCCGGTCGCTTCGGCATATCTGATCGCCAATCCAGCAAAGCCGTATCAAAATCTTAAACACAGAACTACCAATATCTCTCTAAATACTCCAATATCTTTGCGGAGCCCAAACTTGCTTTTTTAGAAAAATAGAGACAATGGCAATCCACAACCGACATATTGCTTATAGAATACGCTTGTGTATTTATTACTCGTAATTTTCGAGTGGGGTTATTGAATGGAAGATCGTGAACATCCCAAACGACGGGAACTGATGCCTGATGTTGACCCGGAAATGCTCCAGGCGGCATTGCGCCCGCTTGAGCCAGAACCGGAACTTGAGTTTGACCCGGATGACCCCGGGGCAGCTTGGCTGCTCGGTGATGACCCTGAGGCTGAGGTCTCGCGGATTTCTGATCATCGCAACGCTGTCAAACGCCAGATCAAGAGTGAGGGGGCTCAGTTTGTGTATGGGATTTTGATCCTTGCCGCATCGCTGGGCTCGCTCGCATTGGCGGCGACGATCCGGACTACGCCATTCTTTATTGCGGCCGGGATTATTTGCCCGATCGGCTTTTGGATGTTCCGCTCGCGTTGGAAACGATGGCTCGGGTCGGCCCCCTACTGCTATCAACTCCTCACATCGTTGGGCGAAGATGCGGAGAATATGCGACAAGATCACGAAGATAAACAACGAAAGAAATATGTAAACAAGATCGGCGATCTCTATGAACATTCACGCCCCGACGAGAACCCCGACTAGGTACACACTTGGTATAGATTAAAAAAAGACCCGCACTGAGCGGGTCTTTTTTTGGGTTGTACTGGATGCCTTAGGCAAGTTCTGGGAATCGTTCGGTGACGACCTTGACGAGATCGGCGACATGGGAAGCGGATTCATCGAAGAGTTTTTGTTCTTCGTCGGTGAGTTTGAACTCGACGATTTTTTCGACGCCGTTTTTGCCCAGGAGTGCTGGTACGCCGACGAACAGGCCTTTGTGACCGAACTGGCCGTCGAGGTAGGCCGCTGATGGGATGATTCGTTTTTTATCTTTGATGATTGCCTCGGCCATTTGGATGGTGCCGAGTGCTGGTGCGTAGAAAGCACTGGTACCCATGAGTTTGACGATTTCGCCGCCGCCGACTTTGGCGCGTTGGACGCAGGCGTCGATTTTGTCTTGTGACATGAGATCCGAGACGGGGATGCCGTGGACGGAGGTGAGGCGTGGGAAGGGGACCATGTCGTCGCCGTGCCCGCCCAGGAGGACTGCTTGGACATCTTCGACGCTCACGCCGAGTTCCCAAGCGATGAATGCGCGGTAGCGGGCACAATCCAATGCGCCGGCCTGGCCGACGATTCGGTTTGAGGGGAAGCCGGTGGCTTTCCATGCCGTGTAGACCATCGCGTCGAGCGGGTTGGAGACGATGATGACGATCGAGTCTGGTGCGTGCTTTTTGATATTTTCGGAAACGGACTTGACGATTTTGACATTGGTTTCGATGAGGTCGTCTCGGCTCATGCCCGGCTTGCGGGGGATGCCTGCGGTGACGATGACGACATCAGAATCGGCGATGTCTTCGTAGTCGAAGGTGCCGGTGAGTTTGGAATCGAAGCCCTCGATCGGTGCGCAGCAGCCCAGGTCGATCATTTTGCCCTTGGGCATGTGTTGATCCGGTGCGTCGGCGCGTGGGATGTCGAGGAGAACGATGTCGCCGAGTTCTTTTTGGGCGGCCCAGTGGGCACAGGTCGCGCCGACATTGCCCGCGCCGATGATGGAGATTTTTGCTCGTTTGGTTGCCATTGAACGGTGTCCTTTCCGTGTGCAAATGCACTGGTATCTGTATTGAAAATCCGTATTTTTATCCTAGACCTTGGCTTTGGGGCGTCTAGCTTTCTTGGTCCTCGGCCTGCACAGTTGCCCACTTTACAAGGAGTGGCTCAAGGGGCTTCCCGGATTTGGGGGGTAATGAAACCGAACAGATTTCCCCCCCGATGATCACCGGCACCAAAAGCGGCTGGCCCGCGGGGAGATCGCCGGTGATGGGGCTGGCAAGGTCGTGCGTCGGCCCCCCGGCCAAGAAATCCATCTGCCGGTAGACCTGATGGAGCGGACGCATGATTTCCGGGGCTTCGGTGTCACCGGTGCAGGTCTTGAGGAAGCCATCAATAAACTCGACGATCTGCTCGTCGGGCATCCCGCCCGATTGATCCCGGCACCACGCGATCGGGGCATCTTTGAACATCTCAATACCCGGAGCGGCGACAAAGACCTCGCCCATGAACCCGGCCTCCCGCATCGCCAGCCCGATCTCGCCGGGGTGCCGGGAAATGAATCGTTCTGATTTGCACCGCCAGACGACGCCCTCGTTGAGCGAATCTTCCCACGCAGATTGAGCGTCCTCGATCAGTTCGATGAGCGAATCGGGCATGGGTTCACTGGCCCACGCCGCATTGATCGCTCCGGCGTGTTCTTTGATGCCCATCTCGGCCTTGTCCATTGCGAGGGGGCGTTCTGCGGGGTCGAGTGTGTGGAGTTCGGGCAGGGCCATCGACAGGGCGTGGAGGCCGATGGCTGGGGCGATCGAATCTCGCCAGCGGTTGCCTTGTTCGTCTTTGGGCAAGGCGACGGCGGATTGGGCAAACTGGACCCAGCCGGCCAGGAGCGAGGCCCATGTTGTGGTGTCTTTGGTGTTCATCGTGTGATCGTAGTCTGGTTGATGTCCCCGCTCTGTATACAAAAAAGAACCCCCGGGCTGTGGTGGGCTCGCCCGGGGGTGGATACTGAGACTTTGCTGGAGGCAGGGTCGCAAAGTCTCAGCGTAGAAGAATCTTGCACTCAAACCCCTCTTCACTTGGGGGGCTTCACTTTGGGGGGCGATTCATGACACGCGGCGGGCAGTCCACCCGATGGTCGTCAGCTCTGGTCCGGCTTCAACTGCTCCGTGGCTCTTGCGAGCCGATCGTTTGCCGGGGTTTCGGGAGTCGATCTTTCCGTGACCAACGCCCGCAGCGTTCATTCCATTCGATTGCTGACCATCCCTAACTCTGAAAATGCGACTCGTCGTGCTGACCGCCGCGTGTCGTGAATCGTTCCTTTCTTGATTTAGCTGCACCCCATTGAGGCACCACAGTTCAAACATTTATAACAAGTCCCACTCCGAACCGTGATCGTGCCACACACATCACAAGGCGGGGCATCGCCCGCGGCATCGAGTGCCATCGAGAGTGTTGCGCTGCGTGCGTCGATCTGGGTGCCATCACTTGTACGGGTGGTGATTTTGGTTTCGGTCATTTTTGCTTGAATCATCGTACCGGCGGCTCTGGTTTCGATCGCCTTGGGCTCGATGTGTTCAACCGGAATCCGGTCAATAAATTTACGCGAGGTAATAACCGTTTTTACCTGTGCCGTTTCACATGCCGAGATCATTCCCA
>JAESRA010000137.1 GCA_016764895.1 Phycisphaerales bacterium
CACAACCCCAACCAATCCCAAATCCAACACCCCAGATGCCCCCGCCCCATCAATAATCGAACGAGCCATCGTCCCCCCACCAACGAACAATAATGGAATCTCAATACTCTTCATACCCATACCATACCCCACCCAGACTTTGCGGTACAATTAGACCAGTTATACAAGGAACCACATATGTCCACTTTCTACCAACTTGAATTTGAAAAACCAGTCACCGCCATCGAAGCAGAAATCAAACTCACCCAAAAATCCATAAACTCCCCAGGCCCAGAAATCCCCGCTCTCGGCGGAATCGAACCCCAAGACATCCAACCAAACAAAACCGACATCACCCTACTCGAAAAACGAAGAGTCCAAGCACTCAAAGATGTCTACAAAAAACTCTCACCCTGGGACACCGTCCGCGTAGCCCGCCACCCAAACCGCCCACAAACCAGAGACTACATCAAACACATCTGCCGAGACTTCTGCGAACTCCATGGCGACCGCACCTTCGGAGACGACCCAGCCCTCATCACAGGATTCGGAAGAATCGGCAACCGAAAATGCCTCATCGTCGGCCACCAAAAAGGCAAAACCACACAAGAAAAACTCGCCTGCCACTTCGGATGCGCACACCCAGAAGGCTACCGAAAAGCACTCGCAAAAATGAAAATAGCCGAAAAATTCGGACTCCCCATCGTCACCCTCGTAGACACCCCAGGCGCATACCCAGGACTCGGCGCAGAAGAACGAGGCCAAGCCGAAGCCATCGCCGTCAACCTCCGAGAAATGTCCCGACTCAAAGTCCCCATCGTCAGCATCGTCATCGGCGAAGGCGGCTCAGGCGGAGCCCTAGGCATCGCCGTAGCAGACCGCGTAGCAATGCTTGAATACTCCTGGTACTCCGTCATCTCCCCAGAAGGCTGCGCCGCCATCCTCTGGAAACAAGCCAACGAACAAACAAACACCTCCGCCGCCATCGCCCTCAACCTCACCGCCAAAGACAACCTCAAAAACGGCATCGTCGACTCCATCATCAACGAACCCCTAGGCGGAGCCCACCGAGACCACCAAGCCGCCTCCACACTCCTCCAAGACTGGATCGACACCCAACTCGACGAACTCTGCAAACAATCCACCGAAGAACTCGTCGAAGCCCGCTACCAGCGATTCCGCAAACTCGGCGATTTCGAAATCGCCCAAACACAATCCATCGAATCAGCCCAAGCATAATCCACACCCAACCTTTTTAGGCTTTTGCTAGGCTTTCAACTCATCTACTTTGACAATTATCGGGGCTGCGCCTACCCTTGCACCCAACCAGCCAGGCATATTGATTCATCGATATACACAGGCCAGAAGGACGGTGCACATTGGCGAAAAAAACCACTAAGAAAACAACAAAGAAAAGCACAACCAAGAAAACGACCAAAAAGTCGCCTTCGAGTGCTGTAAAGAAAAAAACGACCAAGAAGCCCGCTGCAAAAAAACCCGCCAAAAAGACCACAAAAAAGGTCGCTAAGCCCACAGCAAAGAAGTCTCCCAAAAAGACAGTCAAGAAAGCAGCACAAAAAATCACCAAGAAAATCGCCAAAAAAACCGCTAAAAAAGTTGCTAAGAAAGTCGCTCAAAAAGCCCCCGCAAAGGTAACAAAGAAAATCACTAAGAAAATCACTAAGAAAGTTGCTCAAAAAGTGACCAAAACAACGACCAAAACAGCGACCAAGAAAACTTCAAAAAAACCGGTCACAAAATCAAAAGCCCCAACTTCAAAAAAAGCCCCAACCAAAAAAATCGCTCCAACAAAAGATCCAACAAAAGACGCCGCCAAAGCCACAGACGAAGCAAATAAAAAACCACCCGTCAAAAAATTCAGAGCAAGAGCCCGCAAACGAGTTCCCGCCGACTACGCCCCACCACCACGCCCACTACTCCTAGGCCCAGGCAGCAAACTCTCAGGAGGCCCCATCATCGCCTCATCAAAACGACCCAAAAAAATCAAAGCCGAAGTCAAAATCTCCAAACGCACCAAAACCCCATTCACTCCAAAACAACTCGATGAATACAAACTCATCCTACTCAATAAACGCGCAGAACTCGTAGGCGATGTAGAACACCTCGAAGACGAAGCACTCCGCTCAAACACAGGCGAAACACAAACAGCAAGCAACGCAGCAGAGTTCGGAACAAAAAGCTTCGAGCAAGGACTCAACCTCGATCTCGCCGCAGCAGACCGCCAACTCATCCACGAAATCGACGATGCCCTCACACGAATCAAAGAACGAACCTATGGCCTCTGCATCGAATCACACGAACCAATCAAAAAAGAACGACTCGAAGAACTCCCATGGGCAAAATACTCCATCGCCTCCGCAATAAAAATCGAACAACGCTTCAAACGCTGATATGCCAGCCCACAATCAATCACCCCACAATCACCCCCAAGCCAACACTTACAAAAGTTGCCGGGCATGGCTATGGCTACTAAGCACCATCATCTTCGGCATCGTCACCGATCTAGTCAGCAAATCACTCGCCTTCACCCATGTCGCCGGCATCCCCGTACACATTGACCGAGCAGATGTTCTCACAGAACAACACATCGGAAACCTCATCCCCTATCACGAATCCGTCGTCGTGATCCCCCGAATCCTCGATTTCATCCTCGTACTCAACCCCGGAGCCGTCTTCGGAATCGGCGCAGGACAACGCTGGTTCTTTATCATCTTCACCCTCATCGCAGTAATCATCGCCTTCGTACTCTTCGCCAAATGGACCAAACCACGCGACTCGATCGCACACGCCGGCTTCGGACTCATCATCGCCGGAGGCGTCGGAAACCTCTACGACCGAATCATCTTCGGATGCGTCCGAGACTTCATCCACCCACTCCCCGGAGTCAAACTCCCCTTCAACATCACCTGGCCAAACGGCGGATCCAACGAAGTCTGGCCCTATGTCTCCAACATCGCAGACCTCTACCTACTCATAGGCATCGCCCTACTCCTCATCTACACATGGAAACAACCACCAGAATCATCACCCCCCAAAAAAATATCCACAACTCATTAACGCCATCAAAAAAAAACCTTCACCAAAACTCACACCCATCGTTTCAAAGAACCAGACTCCGCAAGCCCTACACGATAATATCCCCCATGACCACACCCACCGGAACCCCCC
>JAESRA010000138.1 GCA_016764895.1 Phycisphaerales bacterium
CCTCCCCCGGGCTTCCGGGGGAGGTGGCCGCGAAGCGGTCGGAGGGGGTCTTTCTTCGTATTATCTTCTTCTCCCCTCTTCCCCAATCTTCTCTTCTTTGCGACCTCAGCCACCTCCGCCCCCTCTGCGTACAAAAAACTCTTCTCTTCTTCTCCCAACACCCCACCATCGCCGATACACCCATTCACCAATGTCTACCAACCCAACCCCAACCAAATCGGCCGCCAAATGGTCCCTCATCGTCACCACCCTCCTCCTCCTGGCCATCACCTACCCCCTCATCCTCACCAACAACCAATCAGGCCGAGGCGCCGCAGACGACCTCATCTACCACTGGCCAACCATCCAAACCTTCGCCCAACAACTCCCCACCCCAGACCTCTCAAACTACCAATCCGCAACAACCCCCGCCTACCACCTAGAACTCGCCGTCCTCCACCGAATAGGCCTCCCCAGAACAGCCATCCAACTCTACGCCAACCTCTGGACCGTCCTCCTCCTCGGACTCCTCGCCTACCGAGCCGGCAAATCCTTCGGCAAACCAGGCCTCCTCATCACCCTCCCTCTCCTCACCTCCATGTATGTCCTCTTCCCCGCCATCTGGCTCCTCCCAGACAACGCCGGCTGGCTCGCCGTCCTCCTCATCCTCATCCTCGCACTGGATTACCCATATTCAACCAAAACAGCCCTCACCGCAGGCATCGTCCTTGCCTTCCTCGTCCTCATCAGACAAGTCCACATCTGGGCCGCCGCCATCCTCTGGATCACCGCCTGGATCGGCACAAATCAGCAAACCCCAACCCTCACCCCCACCAAACTCTTCTCCGATCCAATCACCAGAACCCGCCGCCTCATCCTCGCCTTGATCGCAACCATCCCCGCCACCCTCTTCCTCCTCTACTTCCTCCGCCTCTGGGGAGGCCTCGTCCCCCCAGCCTTCCAAGACCGCCACCAAGGCCCAAACCTCGCCACCCCAGCATTCATCCTCACCCAAATCACCATCCTCTCCATCTTCTTCACCCCCCTCCTCCTCCCCCAACTCAAGACCATCCTCAAATCCCACCGCACCTGGATCATCGCCGCCCTCACCACAGGCCTCATCCTCGCCATCATCCCCCAATCCACCTACTCCGTAGAAGCAGGCCGATACTCCGGCTGGTGGAACATCATCAACAAACTCCCCACCATCGCCGACCGCTCCCCCATCATCCTCCTCGGAGCCCCCGCCGGCGCCCTCGCTTGCATCATCTGGGCCTCCCTCATCACCCGCCGCGACACCTGGATTTTCGCCACCACCCTAGCCGCCTTCACCGCCGCCCAAACCGCCAACCACGCAAGCTGGCAGCGATACCACGAACCCCTCCTCCTCATCCTCATCATCCTCATCCTCACCAGAGCCCCCCTCGCCATCCAACACCCAAAACGAACCATCCTCGGCTCGGCTGCCCTCGCCGCCCTCCTCGCCGCCATCACCATCCCCACCCTCCTCAACGCCAAGCCTGCCATCATGCCTATGCCAACCACCAACTCTTCCTCCCCCTCCTCCCCTTCCTCCCCTTCCTTCTACTCTCCTCCTCCTCTCCCTCCTCTCCCTCCTTCTTCCCATTCTTCCTCCCTCTCCCATTCTGATGGGAGAGGGCCGGGGTGAGGGCTCCCTGACCTCTCTTCTTCCTTCCAACCCTCTGTCTTTTCCCTTCTTCTCATGTTCCTCCCCCGTCATGATGATGGAAGTGGCCGCTTGGCGGTCGGAGGGGGTCTTCCTGACTTCCAATCACCAAACCGCCACAATTACACAATTCACACCCCCCATCTCCAAAATTCCATGATCCAACCCCCATCTCACAGCGTAATCATCCACCCAGGTCAACATCCCCTAAAATCACGCCGATACACCCCATCGACGCATATCATCCGCACCCAAGGGTCACAACCCCATTATCACAAATGAACGCACCAAAGGAACCGGCATCATGACCGATCAAAAAAGAGCACTCATCACAGGAATCACCGGACAAGACGGCTCATACCTCGCAGAATTCCTCCTCGCAAAAGGCTACGAAGTCCACGGCATCATCCGACGAGCCTCCTCCTTCAACACCGAACGACTCGACGAAATCTACCAAGACCCACACCTCGACGGCGCCAAACTCAAACTCCACTACGGCGACCTCTGCGACGCAAACAACATCAACAAAATCATCGACACCACCAAACCACACGAAGTCTACAACCTCGGCGCACAATCACATGTCAGAGTCTCCTTCGACATGCCCATCTACACCGCAGACACCGTCGGCATGGGCGCACTCAGACTCCTCGAAGCCATCAGAGACTTCCAAGATAAATCAGGACAAGAAGTCCGCTACTACCAAGCATCCTCCTCAGAAATGTACGGCAAAGTCCTCGAAACACCACAAACAGAAAACACACCCTTCTGGCCACGCTCACCATACTCCTGCGCCAAAGTCATGGCCCACTGGGCCACCGTCAACTACCGAGAATCCTACGGCATGCACGCCTCCTGCGGCATCCTCTTCAACCACGAATCCCCACGCCGAGGCGAAACCTTCGTCACCAGAAAAATCACCAGAGCCGTAGGCCGAATCAAACTCGGCATGCAAGACAAAGTCTACCTAGGAAATCTGGACTCAAAACGCGACTGGGGCTTCGCAGGCGACTATGTCAAAATGATGTGGATGATGCTCCAAATGCCAGAAGCAGACGACTATGTCGTCGCCACAGGCCGCACCATCTCCGTAAGAGAGTTCGCCGAAATGTCCTTCAACTCCGTAGGCCTCAACTTCGACGACCATGTCGAGTTCGACCCCCGCTACCTCCGCCCCGCCGAAGTCGATCTACTCCTGGGCGACGCATCGAAGGCCAAAGAAAAACTCGGCTGGGAACCCGAAACCACCGTCGAAGAACTCGCCGCCATGATGGTCGAGCACGACATGGAACTCGCATCAAGAGAAAAAACCCTCAAAGACGCCGGCCACAAACTCCCCGAGTTCACCGGCCACGATCAATAATCAAACCAAACCCAGAGGTTCAGCCATCCCAGCTATCTGTCCGATATATTGATCAAACAGGTCCCGCAATATGAATGATCAATCTATCAAACCAGACACACCCAAAGCCATCGCCCAACTCCTCTTCATCGCCGCCGCCATTGGCGCAGGCATCGCCATCGCCTACCTCCTGCTCTCATCCTTCATCGTCCCCCGCATCGGATTCCCGGGCGACCTCAACCGAATCCTCAAACTCGACCAACGCATCGCAATCGCCCAAGCCAACGCCTCAGACGCAAAACGCATCGCCATCGTCAGCAACTCCGTCGGTGTCGAAGGCATCGAAGCCGACTATATCCAAAAACAACTCCCGCCCGGATACGCCACAGAAAACCAATCCTCCAACGGCCTCGATCTCCTCTCAGGACGACTCTACATCGGACGCCTCCTCCAAAGCAATCCAAACACCCTCGTCTGGATACTCCGCCCCGAAGTCATGGGAAAAATCTCACCAATCAACCCAGAACTCGCCTCAGCCATGCGCTTTGGAAACTTCCAAATCAACGCAGACTGGATCAACCCAAACCCAAACCCAGACCCAAACCCAAACCCAAACCCAAACCATCAACCATACCTCGATCAAGCCACCCGCGACCGCTTCAACACCACAGACATCAAAAATCAGGCGTCCCTCAGAACCATCCCCCTCCGCCACCTCAACGAACAAGTCCGCACCCGCACCCGTCGCGGCATCCTCCCAGCAAAACCACTCGAACTCAACGCGCCCTATCAAATAGATGCAAACCTCACCGGCCCAAAACTCCAACGCCACCTCGACGACATGGTATTTATACTCCAAAGCCGCACAGAAAACGACAACCGAGATGGCATCGCATTCATCGAAGCAACCCTCCTCCAAATCCTCCAAACCTCAACAACCCCAATCCTCGTCATCGCCCCAACGCACCCAGGCAACGATGAAATCTTCGGCCCCATGGAAACCCTCTTCGCCCAACAACTCCAACACATCGCAGGCCTTCACAACATCACCCTCATCAACCTCACCAAAACACTCACCGCCCAAGAATTCGCAGACGCCATTCACCCAAACAGAAACGGCGCCAAAAAACTAAGCACCCTCCTGGGCCAAAAACTCAAAAACCATCTTCCCGAAACCAATAGGGAGAACAACTAAAAATGCTCTTCCAAACCCCAGAGTTCCTCGTCCTCTTCCTCGTCGTCCTCGGCTGGCTCCTCTGGAACCGAAACGCCAGACAACAACAAATCTTCCTCCTCCTCACAAGCTACATCTTCTACGGCTGGTGGGACGCACGATTCGTACTCCTCATCGTCCTCTCAACACTCATCGACTACACCGCCGCCCTGGGCATCGACAACCACAAAATCTCAGCAACCAAACGAACCAAAATGGCCACCATCATGGGCGCCGCAACCCTCGGCCTCCTCCTCCCAAACTGGCCCGCCCTCCAAACCCAAGGCCTCCAAGCGTTCCTCGATAACCCACTGGTCACACTCAACTCCGAAAACATCGCCGCCATCGCCCTAGGCCTCTCGTTCTCAGTCATAGGCCCCATCGCCTACGGCCTCTACTTCAAACTCACCGACCAAGGCCGCAAAAAAGCATTCCTCATCACCTCCATCGTCGCAAACCTGGGCATGCTCGCCTTCTTCAAATACTTCAACTTCTTCATCGACTCCATCGACGCCGTCGTCGCCCAATCAGGAATGCAATGGGCCGCCCCAGTCCTCAAAGTCACCCTCCCAGTAGGCATCAGCTTCTACACCTTCCAAACACTCAGCTACACCATCGATGCCTACCGAGGCGACATCAAACCAGAACGCTCTCTTCTCAAAGTCGCCCTCTTCGTCGCCTATTTCCCCCAACTCGTCGCAGGCCCAATCCTCAGACCACAACAACTCTTCCCCACACTCGACAAACCCTGGACAGTCACCGGAAAATCCATGCGATCAGGCATCAACCTCGCACTCGTAGGCCTCTTCAAAAAAGTACTCATCGCCGACAATGTCGCCCCCATGGTCAACACCATCTTCGCAAACCCCGACGGCCAATCCAGCATCGTCATCATGCTCGGCGCCGCACTCTTTGCCGTACAAATCTACTGCGACTTCTCCGGCTACACCGACATCGCACGAGGAATCTCCAGAGTCTTTGGCGTAGAAATACCACTCAACTTCAACTTCCCATACTTCTCCACCTCCATCATCGATTTCTGGAGAAAATGGCACATCTCACTCTCCACCTGGCTCAGAGACTATCTCTACATCCCACTCGGCGGCTCACGCAAAGGCCCCTCCTTCACCTACATCAACCTCATGCTCACCATGCTCCTGGGCGGACTCTGGCACGGCGCCTCATGGAACTTCGTCATCTGGGGCGGCTACCAAGGCATCCTCCTCTGCCTCAACCGCGCACTCCAAACCATCGCACCAAAAGGCACCATCCTCCACAAAGCACTCCACACCAAACCAGGCACACTCTTCCGCTGGGCATTCACCACCTACCTCTGGCTCCTCGGTTGGCTCATCTTCAGGGTCACTGATTTCAACGACCTCGCCTACTGCATGAAAAAATTCATCCTCTTCGACGCCAACCTCTCTCTCGGCGGCATCGGCCTAGGCAGAGGAAGCCCAGTCACCGCACTCCTGGCAGTCGCACTCTTCTGTATGCTCCACCTCATCGGATTCGTCTCAAAACGATGGGACGAACGACTCAACTCCACCCCCTGGCCAATCCGCGCACTTATCTACGCAACCCTCGGCATCCTCTTCTTCTACGGCTGGCCCTCCCAGTCCAGCGCATTCATCTACTTCCAATTCTAAACCATGCCCGACAACTCATGATTCGCACCACCCCCTCCTCCCCCAATCTTCACTTTGGGGGGAGAGGGTCTTTGAGCAAACAACAAGCCACCAAAAGCAAGGCCCAAATCACAACCAACATACCCAAATAAAAAAAAGCCCCAACCATCGGTCGGGGCTTTTTGTTCTTCAATAGAACGGACTTCCAGCCCGTTTCTTCAAACCTCAGCTTTCACACTCACTCCTGCCCACCAACCCCAGAACCATAATTCTCAAACGGCTCCACCGGCTCATTGCGTGGCTGGGTCTGAATCAAAACAGCCCCAGTCTCCTCACTGTACTTATCAAGATCAACCCCATCAGGAACAGCCAACCGATTCAAAACCACAGGCGCCGCATCATAAATCACAATCGTGAAGTTGTCTGGGACTTTCACATTGCCCGAGTTGAGATCCCAGATATAGACCAACAAGTCGCCTGCGCTGGCAATAAAGGTTGCAACGCGGGGTTCAAATGAATCGACAACCGTGATTGAA
>JAESRA010000139.1 GCA_016764895.1 Phycisphaerales bacterium
TGATATTCCATGGATCCGATCGCTGGCGTATGAAGTCCTCACCAAGGAATATGAGACCGATGAGGAAGCGATGGCCGGGATTGCCAAGCTCCCTGAGTTGTACCGTGAACGACATGCTGAGTCATGGGATGCACACGCCGACGAGTTCGACGAGATCGTGACGATTCTTCAAGGGCTTCACGAGCTGTATATTTATCCCGAGATGAAGATTAAATGGAACACCTACCCATCTCGCATCGGGCACCCCACCGCTCATACCTCGGCGTGTTTCCGCTGCCACGGCGGGCTGCTTGTTGATGTGGAGGGGAAACAGATAACCAATGATTGCAGTGCGTGCCATTATGTACTGGCCGAGGACGAAAAAGACCCGATGATTCTCCGGATGCTGGAGGACCAATGATGATTTCTAAACGGAGCATACTGATCTCTCGGTTCGCTGGTGTTGTGCTCCTTTTTAGCGTGACCGCGGCTTGGCTGATGGGAATATCCCAGAGCTTAAACGATCAGACCACGCCAACTCTTGTACCTGATCCGCTTGATCGGGTTCCTCCCAGCACCTTGTTGGAACTTTCGGGTTGCATGGCCTCGGAGTGTCATCCGGATAAGAAAGAAACCCCGTTTTTGCACGGGCCAATGTTTGTTAACGCGTGTGATGCGTGTCATGTGCTTGCTGATCCAGAGACACATCGCTACGAGCTGGCCAGAGAGCCGGAGCAGTTGTGTGTGTTTTGTCATGAGACGGCGTTCCCAATGGATTCGAGTTTTCAAACGATTCATGAGCCGTACCAGAGCGGGAGTTGCTTGCCTTGTCACAACCCACACGGGGGTGAGGGGCCGAGTTTGTTGAAATCTGAGAACCATGGCGATTTGTGTATGAGCTGCCATGAAGATTTTATTGGGACACGGGATGTTGTCCACAGCCCGGTCTGGTCTGGTGCATGCAATACATGCCACCAGCCCCATGTTTCTGATGGCCCAATGCTGCTTCAATTTGATGGCCGAGACATGTGCCTGCGTTGTCATGAATCGCTTGAGACCGAGATCGCCTCTGCACGGGTTGTTCACGAGCCGGTTCTCAATGATTGCCAGATCTGCCACGACCCACATGCCAGCGACAATGTTTCGATGCTCCTCGACAAGCCCATGGGGTTGTGCGTGGGATGCCACCAGGACATCCATGACACCATCGAGAACTCCACGACTGCACACGGCAGCATCTTTACAGAGCGGTCGTGCCTGAACTGCCATTCACCCCACGCCAGTGATCACAGCTGGCTACTCAAAGACAATATCGACGCCTTGTGCTTCCAATGCCACAATACAGAAATCGAGCTCGATGATGGAACCCGAATCGCCAATATCAAGGAAACCATCGAGTCCGGGGCGAGCTTGCACAGCCCGGTCACCGATGGCAACTGCACCGCCTGCCATGATGTCCATGGGGGCAAAAATCCTCGGCTTCTGGTCCGCAACTACACCGACGAACTCTACGCACCGTTTGATCTAGAACTTTACGCATTGTGCTTTGGATGTCATGATCAATCCCTGGTCACCAACAAGCAATCAACGACTGTCACCCAGTTCAGAAACGGTGACACCAACCTGCACTTTGTGCATGTCAACCGAGCAGAGAAGGGACGGTCATGCTCGGTGTGCCATGACTCGCACGCCGGAGAAGGGGATCGGCATCTCCACGACACCGTTGCGTTTGGCCCGGGGGGCTGGAGCTTGCCGATCCGCTTTGAGCGAATCGGCGATGGCGGGAGCTGCGCTTCGGGGTGCCATGAAAGACTTCGATATGACCGGAGCATCCCGGTCATTTATCCGCCGAAGATCAATATCGACAACGACGATTAAGGACAGAACCGAAGGAGATCACACATGAACCGGCAATCTAATTTTTCATGGCGTTTGGCTTGTATTTTGCTTCCGTTTGCGATCGGCTCGGCTCTGGCTGAGCCCGGCGACAAGATTGTCGCCGGGGATATGTTCCCGCCTTATCAGCTCGGGACCATGGCCGGGCCCATCGTCGAGAGTTCGAATCGGAAGAGCAAGGTGACTGTTCTCATCTATGTTGTTGCAAATCAGCACTGGCCCGAGCGGGCGATCGCCGATGCGAGCAAAACTATTCAGGATTTGGACGACCAATCCGTTGAGTTGCTGTTTGTCACTGCTGATGCGGATCAATCAGAGTACTTCTTGGACTTCTGGAAAGAGAAGGGCATCAAGGGGACGCTCGCCTATGACCCGGACCGAAAGTTGTATGCCGATCTCGGACTGATTGCGTTCCCGTCCACAATGATCATCGGCCACGAGGGACGGCTTGCCCATGTGCTTACGACCCACAGCCCAAGCTATCCCTACACGCTCAATGCATACATCCGCCACGCGCTGGGGACTCTTGATGATGCTGGGTTGAAGGAAACTCTGAAGGCACGAAGTTCATCGACCAGTTCGCCCAAGAATAACGCTTCACGCCACCGGGCCGTCGCGCGGATGATGCTTGGCAAGGGGCTTTATGAGGCGGCCGAGAAAGAGCTGCTCAAAGCACTCGAACTGAATCCCGATGCCGTTGACGCCCGGCTTGATCTGGCCGAGTTATACCTTCGACTTGATCGCGATCTCGAGGCCAGCGATCTTGTCGAACAGGTACAGAAGATCAATGCGGAGAATCGTCGCTCGATGCTCTTGAAGGGCATCCTGTATTTTCACAAAGGAAACACCGCAGAAGCAGAACAATGGCTTTCCAAGTCGTTGCTCCACAACCCCGACCCCGCCCGCTCGCATTATTATCTCGGACGGGTAAATGAGTCGATCGGAAATAAGGATGAAGCACTTGAGCACTACCGGCGGGCACTCGTTGGATTCCTTGATGAGCCGATCGATTAGGCCTGGCTCAGGTTTGGCTCAGATTTGAATGATGTGTTTTTCGTGTGCCAAGGCGGCATGGTTGGTTGCTGGAGAGTTGCATGATACGGCCAACGGCAAAAAACAGCACACGGATCAGATTGGCACTGACCTATTTGGGCTCGGTCCGATTCGCGACTCCGATCCTGGCGGCAACCGCAGTGGCGTTGATGTACGGCACATTTGTCGAATCGAGTTCCGGGCCATCGGCCGCAAGATCAGCGGTCTACGGGGCGTGGTGGTTTATCGCCTTGATGGTGGGCGTCTGCATCAGTCTTGTTCTCTCGGTTGCGATGCGGTACCCCTGGCGCCGAGAACACACCGGATTCATTGTTGTCCATGGCTCGCTTGTTGTGATCATTGTTTCTGGATTTATTTCATACTCGATGCGAATTGAAGACAGCATAACACTCTCATCTGGAATGCAAGCCCAGACCCCGGCGGGGCTTGGATCGCCATTTCGTATTGAGCTTGTCGAATATCGCCGCAAGAACTATCCCGGAACAACCATGCCAATGGCTCATGAAGCCGATGTGATCGTGAGCGATGCCAGCGGGCGTTTGGTCATGGAAACTATTTCGATGAACAACCCGCTGAGATTCAAGGGTTCAAGGGTGTACCTCACCGGATTTTTGAGCCATGAAACCGCTGTTCTTCGGATCACCAGTGATCCGGGCTTGCTCCCGATGTACGCGGGGTGCATGTCGCTGTGTCTTGGCATCCTGATCATGAACTACTCAAGGCGATATTGTAAAATCACTGTTCCAGGCACAGAGCATAGAAGCGACAACGAGGACCCACTATGCGCTGGCTGAGTACCTTCATCGTTATTTTATTGAGCGTCCATTGCCCATCGTCGTCGGCCGCAGAAGGGGACCGATTGGATCTAAAGGATTCGCGGTGGAAAGAAGTTTTTGCGGAGATCCCAGTCCTAAGCGGTGGACGCATCATGCCGATGGATACCTTGGCTCGGAACTTGGCCGCCGAGATCACCGGGCGAATCCGGTGGGCCGATGGGCGAGGACCGGCGGGCATGAGCGATAGAGACCATCTTGATCTACTTGCAAACCTGCTGTTTAGGCCCAACGAGATGCTCAAAGAAGAGTTGATACCGATCAGAAATTCGTCGCTCAAAGCCCGGCTCGGGCTGGAACCCGATGCTCGGTATTTCACTCCGATGGAGTTGATGCTCAGCGACTCGCTGTATGTCATGTCGAATGCTCTGCAAACCAAAATGCTGCAAGAGCCGGCTTATCGACCGTCCGCAGATGAGCGGGCGATGATGGACATACAGCAACGATTGATCGCTGTTTCGTATTTTGTTGACAACAAGGGTCTGGCGATTGTCCTCACCGAGGACCCCAACACCATCGTCGGTGTTGGGATTCTGAGTTCTGATCAATCTGCCGCGCAGATTCAGAGGGCCATCTTCTCTTTGCAAGACGCCTACCTCAATCATGGCGATATGCGTGCCGCTGCTCAAACCCTGCTCGCTGCGATTGCTTTGGATGCTCCACATTCCAAAGTCCCTTGGCCCAATACCCGGCTTGAACTTTTCTACAACACACATCAACCCTGGAAATTGGCGGCCTTGGCCACTGCGCTGGCGATGCTGTTCTGTGGAACCCGCCGATTCATGAGGTCCAAGTTCGGGGCCACGCTCAGCACGGTGCTTCTTGTGCTGTCCATCGCATGGGCGGGTGGGGAACTGATCCTTGGGCTCTGGCTCCGCACGATGATCCTCGGCAGGGTGCCTGTTTCCAATACCTACGAGGTGCTGCTCTGGATGAGTGCAGTTGCACTGGCCATCGGCATCATCGCCCAGATCGGTTCGCCCAAGAGTGGAATGCTCTTGGCGGGTCTTGTGGCTTCACTGCTTGCGAATCTCTTTGCGATGCTTGTGCCGTTTGACAGCCGGACCAACCCGCTGCCGGCGGTGCTTCGGACGGACTACTGGCTGGTGTTCCATGTTCTGACGATTGTTGCGGGCTACGGAGTGCTACTTTTGACCGCGATCATGGCCCATGTCTATCTCATCAAACATGCTCTTCTCAGGCGGCCTTGTGAGGTTGGGGATCGGTCGATTGTCCGGATGTACCGGGTTATGCAGATCGGTGTTTTTCTTTTGACTGGCGGGACTGTTCTTGGCGGCGTTTGGGCCGCCGAGTCATGGGGAAGGTTCTGGGGATGGGATCCCAAAGAAACCTGGTCGCTGATTTCGATCATTCTCTACTTCACGCTGCTCCATGCCTGGCACGCGGGATGGATTCGGAGTATCGGGTTTGCAATCTCGACGATCGTCGGGTTCATCGCCATTGTGTGGACTTTTTATGGCGTCAACTATGTGCTGGCATCGGGGCTTCATTCCTATGGATTCGGCACGGGCGGCGGGTTGTGGCTTGCCGTTTGGTTGATCGCTGAGATTGTTTTTATACAAGTCTGTTTGCTCTGCGCGCCTAGAACGCTGGCCGGTTCTGCAAGGGGATCTCGCTGCGCGTAGAGTTTAAGGTGCGGGTTTTTCTGGTGCTGTTATTCCTGTACGGTCGTAGGTTCGTTCTTTGTGGCATGCCGGGGCGCAGAAGCCGCCGTTGGTTCGTTCTTCGAAGTTGATGTCGAGCAGCCATCCGATGGACCCGAACGGAACCGATTCACGGATATGCGCGGGTCGGTTGGAGGCGTGAACCTCGTGACATGCACGGCAGGTGCGTCCCTTCTCTTGATTGACATGGAGCCAATGAAGATTTTGATCGCCCTGACGGAACCGTGTCAATCCCGTCCCGCTTTCTTCCATAACGAGATCCGATTGGTGGCATGTGAAGCACAACTGGTATTGTTTGATACCAAAGGGAGCGTAGAACTCCTTGGGGTAGGCCTGGATCAGTAGGTTCTGCTCTTGGCTGGCGTGTGGGTGGTGGCACATCGTGCATGATCCATCACGGATCGGGCCGTGGTGGTTGGTGTTTTCTTCGAGGAATGTTTTCATGTCGATGAGCGTTCTCCCGTCAGAGGTTATCATCGGTTTATCGTGGCAGCTCAGGCAGAGGTCGGGCTGTGTTTGTTTTTGGAGTTTAGGAAGAACCGAGAAATGCGGATTGTGGCAATCGGTGCACCCGCCCTTGGCTTGGGCCGGGGCATGAATAACCGGAGATTCCTGGAACATCTCGTCGAACCAATCGTGGCACTCGATGCATAGGTTTGGTACGGATTCGTTGAGTTGAAACTTTTCGTCGGATGCGTGCGGATTGTGGCAGGAGATGCACCCGTCCTCCATCGGCTTGTGAAGATTCCGTGCTTCCATGGGCGAGGGTTTGAGTTCATCATGGCAATTGAAACAGAGTTGGTCTGGGCGATCAATCAATAGAGCCGGGAAGGAACTCGAATGCGAATCATGACACACAATACAGGCCCCCACCGCGACCGGACCGTGGACGAACTCATGTTTTGAATAGTCATCATCGTGACAATCCATGCAGAGGTCCTTTGCCGGGTCCTTCCGCAGCATGGTTATATGCTCTGAGCCGTGCGGGTCGTGACAACTCAGGCACTGGCCTTCTGCTACGGGTTGATGAATCACTCGATCGAGGTGCGACGGTTTGTGACATTCGATGCAAAGCTGCTTGTCCGGTTTGTTGAGAACAAAAAGATGCTCCTCAGGGACGGCGTACTCGTGGCACTCGAGACATTTCGCTTCGGCGGTCGGGGCATGCATCACAGGTTGATTGATGATGTTGGTGTGGCATCCACTGGTGATGCACGAGTTTACAATGCCGGTCGGCTTGCCATCTTGTAACTGAGCGACCGAGGTTGAACTCATCAGACAGAGCACAAGGGGAACAACACCCTGTCCAAAGGCGGTCCAATTCGTGTTTCTCATAGAACGATACGATGATGTGATGCGCATACATGATCCTGACTTTATCGAGAGATCTGTAATCCGATGACACATTGTCAAACTGTCGTCCCGGAGTACCGATACAACTCAGGTTTATTCATATCGCAAAGCAGTCGCCTGGGCAACTACCGTCTAGCACGAACAATCAGCAACCGGAAGGATAATAGAGATTGTTGTTCCTTCCCCGAGCTTGCTTTGAACTTCCATCCACCCGCCGTTTCTTTGGGTCAGGTTATCGCTGATCGAGAGTCCAAGCCCCGTCCCTTTGCCAAGCGGCTTGGTTGTGAAGAATGGCTCAAAGATGAGTTGTTGATGTTCCTTTGAAATTCCGATGCCGTTATCATGAACACTGATCGAGCAGAATCCATCATCGAGACACTTTGAACTGATGCTCACTTGGTGGTTGTCTACATCCTCGACCGCATCAAGAGCGTTGAGGAGGAGATTGACGAGCACCTGCTGGATTTCCTGACGGGATGTGTGGAGATTGCAGCAGGGATTATCAGATTTTTTATCCACCACGACTTGCCGATGTCGATGATCAAAACGAATCATGTCAATCGCGGACTGCACCAACTCGTCCACCGACAGAACCCTCCGATCCGGTTCTTCAGGGTGGGCGTAGTCATTGAGTTGCCTGACAATCTGGGTGATCCGCGACACCTGTTCTCTGAGCTGGGATGAAGTCTTTGGGCCGATCCTTGACGGGTTCCGTTCGACCAGCTGGATCAGGCCATCAATATTGGCCAATGGATTGGCGATTTCGTGGGCGACACCAGCGGCCATCCGTCCAACAGCGATCAACTTCTCGTTGTGGATCAACTGCCTTTGATGCCTTTCGAGTTCCTGATTCAGTTCTTTGAGCTTGACCTCGTTCAGTTCACGAACAGAGATGTCACGAACAACAACGGTATACGCCTCGTTGGCACCGAGATTCATCTTGCTGATCGAAACCTCAACTGGAAAGGTTGTCCCATCACGGCGGAGCCCGTACCTGCCAAGGGTATTGATTGGATACGACCCCGACGGAACCGACTCCAAGGCGGGCGTATCGTGATTCGAGTTGCTCTGGATACACGCATTTGGGAACAAGAGACTGACCGGCTCACCGATGAACTTCGCCGATGTGTAGCCGAACATATCCATCGCGGCGGGGTTGGCCAGTTCGACGCGTCCCTGGTAATCAATGGTCAGGAGCCCGTCTGCTGCGGCCTCGAGCACGGCACGGGTTCGATCATGATTGGCCCGTACATTCTTTGTGATGTGGGTCGTAAAAAAAACCGTCATCAACAATGTACTGGACCATCCCGCCCCAATCAAAGACGCCTGGGTTGTCTCAGGCCATTGCCCGGTTATCCGGAGCGCCGCCGACCCCAGAAGCACGGCCATCGCCCACGCGATGTATGGCGTGAACTTTGTTGACTGGAGCAAAATACTCGCAAAAATCATGTGCAGTACAAAAAATCCGATCACTGGGCTGTAGATACCATTGGTCAGGGCGACAAGTGATGCAAGGAAAATAAGATCGACAAATATCTGTGACCAAGCCACCCATCTTTGGACACCCAGGCGTTCGAGCCATTGCGGGAATCGTGCAAAGAGTATCGAGAAGATTAGATTGCAAAATAGTATTGCGATCCCGATTGCGAATATTTTGTATTCGTTTCCTGTCCAGCCAGTCCAGAGTGCGCTCAGCAAACCCCCCAGGGTCACGATCAATCCCGCGAGCCATCGCTGACGGATAAACCATCGCAGTTCACTTAAGAGAGGCGCGTTGGGATCCTGAATCATGGCTTCTTCACCGGGCTTGCGGCGTCTGACACACTGGCGTCGGGCGAGATAACCTGGGTTGAGAGTTTGAGATCAAGCATCTTCACGCCTTTGATATAATCTGTCAGCACGACCCGACGGACTTGTGTGAGTGAGGTGACCGTCTCGTTCATCTGTTGCAGCGCTTGATGGATCAACTCGAGCTGCCTGCTGCTTGCATGATCATAGCTGGGTGATTTGGTAACCATGCGAAGTTGGAGTTCGATGATCGCGATGGCGGTATTGAGCTCATGATTCAGCGTCCTGGCGACTTGATGGAGTGTTTCAACCTTCCGCTGCTCATTGGATTGGAGTTGCTGGGCCAGGGTGTTGAAGCCGGTTGCGAGTTCGGCAAACTCGTCGTTGTTCCCGATATCGACACGGTAGTCGTATTCTTCCATCGCCAGGCGACGGCTTGCTTCGAGCAGTTGATCGACGGGTTTGAGAACCATTGAGGCCGCGCGAATGAGCAGAATGATGGAGATGTTGATCAACACAACAAAAACCACCGCAAGACCGATCGCCATTGCCCGGAATCTTGATGTCACCTGGAGTTGTTCTTCTTTCATTCGATCAAACACGAAATCCGAGTGTCCGAGGATCGCTTGACGCATCTTGTTTGTTGAATCGAGCACTTCTCGCAACTGATCCGTGTCGGTGCCGGATGCAGATTCGACAAACCTGTCAACGCTCTGTTTCAGATTAATCTGGGCGGTCTTGACGCTGGCGAAATGTTCTTCCCCCCCCGGCTCGCCCGAATAATAGTGACTCAAACGATCGATTTCACTTATGACAAAGTGTGTCGATTTCAGGAGCCGATCATCATTGCTTTGTGAATGGAGAGATTGTTCTAGAATCGTAGTTTCGATCGTTGTGATCGTAACTCCCAGCGTCTTTGATGCCGCCGTACCGATCACTGAGGTTTCGTTGATGTGCTCTAGATCCCTGAGGACACCCTGCATCAAGAACACTGATAACAGCGCTGTGGCGAGCATCAATGCGGTGAGCATCGCGAGCATGATGAGTAGTTTTCGTCTGAGCATCGACCGGCAATCCTTTATTCAACTCAAGCAAATCCCGTACCACTCCTCCGCTTCTTGGATCGACGCTCATCTGCCGCACTTACGGTTCGTAGAAAGGTATCCCACTGTCGTGCCCTGCGTATATCGCTCGGATCAGTTCCTATTTTTGAGAATCCGCGCGTGGGTTCGTTTCTTTACTCAAGGTTTTTGGGAATACCCAGTTCTTCACATTTCCGGTAGAGACTGGATATTCCGATCCCGAGACTCTTGGCGACCTCGGCTTTATCGTGGTGGTGTCTTCGGAGGCAGTGGATGATGTGTTGTCGTTCAAATTGTCGGATCGAATCGCGGAGATCTTCGCCGGAGTCATCGTCTTGAAAGTCCACAGCGAATGGCATGTCTTCCAGGCATATCTCGCGTCCCTCAGCAAAAATGATTGCCCGCTCGATGACATTCTCCAATTCTCGGATATTTCCACGCCACGGATGGGTCAGTAGAGCGCGGATCGCGCCGTTGGTGATCCCAGTCACGCTTTTGTTCATTTGAGCAGAATATTTTTCCATAAAGTGATGGACGAGAATTGGAATGTCTGATACTCGAGCCGCCAAGCTCGGTATTTGGAGTTTGACAACATCGAGCCGGTACAAAAGGTCTTCGCGGAACTTCCCGTCTTGGACCATTTTCTCAAGGTCCTGGTTTGATGCGGCGATCACGCGCACATCAATGGGACGCGGCCGAGTATTCCCGACGGGCACGACTACGCGTTCTTCGAGCACACGCAGCAGCGTGCTTTGGGCACTCATCGGGAGTGATGAAATCTCATCAAGGAACACCGTTCCCCCATTGGCGCTTTCAAAGAATCCGATACGGTCCTTGACCGCGCCGGTAAAGGCGCCCTTGCTGTGCCCGAACAACTCCGATTCGATCAGGCCTTCAGGGATTCCGCCGCAGTTGACGGCCACGAATGGTTTGGCACCCGTGATTCCGTTGTAATGGATCGCTTTGGCAAAAAGCTCCTTGCCTGTCCCTGATGCCCCAATGATGAGTACATTGCTTTTGACCGTCGAGAGCTTGCGGGCCAGCTCAAAGAGTTTGAGCATGTTGGGCGATTCGCTGACCAGGTGATGGAAGTCACTGTCGACCCCGAGCTGTTCTGCCATGATCCGGCGGTCACGCAAAATATCACTGAACTCGATCGCACGCTGAATCTTAAGCAGGAGATCATCAAACTGCACAGGCTTGAGTAGATAATCCCAAGCCCCGATCCGAATCGCAGAAACCGCGTCTTCGACTGTGCCATAGGCGGTCATCATAATGATCGGCGTCTGAGGCGCTAGTTTTTTGAGATGGGCCAGCAGGTTCATCCCATCCATTTCAGGCATGCGTACATCCGAGAGTACCACATCGACCTCGCGTTCCAGAAGGATCTCGTGGGCAACCCGGCCGTTCTCTGCTTGAAGCGACTCGTACCCTTCGTCCTCAAGAAGATTGGCCATCGACTCACGCAAAATAGTTTCATCGTCAACGATGAGTATGACTTTACTCATTGGGCGTATTCCTTTGCTGAGTGGTTCTCTCCATGGCAGCTCATGTAGCATTGCCCCGAAAATATGCCGAGGGATTCATACTTGAGGAAGCCGGTGATCTGATCTGGGAAGACGATCGATGTGTCAAAGTTAATTAGATGGCTGTTGTTGATGAGGTTGCCTTGTGAGGACGATATACCGTGAGAATCATGGCAAGCCGCACACGAGATATTTTGTTTGAGGTGGCTGCTGTGCGGGAAGGATCTGTCCGAGAGGATTCCATCATTTCCATCTCTCCAGTGGCAGGTGTAGCAGAGCGCGTAGGCCAAGGCGCTCTCTGGTGTGTTGTCCGCTGTTTCATAACGGGCAATCAGCAGCGGTTCCTCGTTGGATCCATGCACGCCATTGGGACCAGAGCCCCCGGCCAATTTGCTGGTATCAGAACCATGACAATCACTGCAGTGCATCACGCTGCTTTCGGTCCATCCAGGCTTGAGACTCGGCACATTGGAATTATACCCTGGACCCACGATTGGATGGGATGAAACCGCCGAAGATGCGAACTCTAACCGGGTATTGGATTGCGTTATTTGCCTTGAAACATAGGGTGGAATTCCCGCTGGCTGATCGCCGTGGCATTTGAAGCAGACCTCATACTCGGCACTGGCTTTGGTGATCCATGCGCCCGAGGCGTTGATCCCGCTCACCTGACCCAGACTCGGATGGATCACCGGAGCCTCGGCCGTGCCTGGCATCATTGAGTGGGGATCATGGCAATCCGTGCACGACACCTGCCCGCCTGAGGGACCAGAGGAAAGAGTGTCCAACACCGAACCCGTGATATTGTGGGTGCTGAACTTCTGGATATCGGCCTGGATGTTGCTTTCGCTGAGGAGAAAATTGTGGCATGTGAGGCAAGTGGCGGTGATGCCATCGGCGGTAAGAAGATACGGCCCGCTGGGTGAAGTATGGGGCTGATGGCAACTGCTGCATTCGTTGTGGGCGGCGACCGAGGTGATGGGCATCTGGTGGCATGTATAACACAAGGCCGAGTCGGTGTTGTCCATCACCAAGAAATCGCCGAACGAGTTGTCGTGGACATCATGGCAGGTGGTGCATTGGAGTTCGCTGTTGGCGTCGAGTTTGACCTCAGGAGGCAACAAGTTTGGATC
Source organism: Phycisphaerales bacterium (assembly GCA_016764895.1). GTDB lineage: Bacteria > Planctomycetota > Phycisphaerae > Phycisphaerales > UBA1924 > UBA1924. The sequence continues at coordinate 12,329 of JAESRA010000139.1, forward strand.
AATCAGATGCGGGTTGTTGGGAAGCAGCAGAGTGTCGTAGGGGAATGAGATGGGATGATCGTCGGAAAGATCGGTTCCTAGATTCGAAGAACCTGGGGGAAGCGTGGTAATCCCGGCTGACATTTGAATGTTCTGATCTCGTGAGATCACACTGCCCACCGCAATCGTTCCGTCGTGGCAGGACAGGCACATCTTGGACGAACCCGTGGGCTGGCCCGGATTGGCATCGAGAGAACTGCTTGTGTATACCGAATATGCGGAGACGGGGAGGTAGCGGTTCCAAAGGGGCTGAATCAACGACGCGTTGTGCGAGGTGTGACAGAAAATACAAACCTGCGCTTCGGTTGCTGCGCGGACAGGGCCTGATCCCCCGGCCGAGAGATTGTGCGGCGTATCGAGAATGCTCTGCCCCTGCCCCATCGCCATGGCGCTGGAGAAACACACAACAAACAGAACACCGAGTTGATGGATTGATTTCACTGCTGATCCTCCGGAAGATAACGGAATACCTGAAGTCTCTGATTATAGGAGTCGGCGACCCAGATGAGATTGTTCCGATCAATATGAATCCCGGTCGGGAGCCAGAACTGACCGGGCCCGTGCCCCTCTTGACCAAAGGAAAGCAGCAAGCTGCCCTGGGTATCAAAGATTTGCACTGATTCGAAATGCGAATCAATTACATAGAGATGCCCATCTTGATCGAATGCAATGCCCTTTGGGTGTGAGAAAAAACCAGGCACATCGCCTTTTTCGCCTATTTGCCGTATGGGATTGAGATCGGGATCAAAGACCTGCACACGGAAATTGAGTGAATCGCTCACATACAACGAGCCATCGTCGGTCATCGCGACATTGGTCGGAAAGTTAAACTCGCCCAGCGATGTCCCGCGTTTCCCGATTCTTTGAAGCAACTCACCATCAAATGAAAGCACGGCGATCTGATGGGCTCCGGTATCGGCAACAAATATCCGATGAGTAGCCGGGTCCATCACGATCCCGCTGGGCTTGTTGAGTTGGCCGTCTCCGATCGTCCCTTGATACTCGCCGACCGAACTAAAAACATGAATAATCCCCGCAGCGGCATCTGATACAAGAAGGCGTCCGAGTGAATCAAAGAAAATTCCGACCGGCTGTGCAAATGAACCCTCAAGAGGGTCTGGCTTCCATTGCTCATAGGACCTGGATTCAAGATCAAAGACATGCACGAGCTGCGCGTTGGAATCGCACACAAAGACACGACCGGCCCCGTCGCTGCAAACCGCAAAAGGAGTGAGCATGGCCTTGGTTGATTCTTGGCCGAACAGCGTCTCGGCGAGCGATTTGAACATTGATTTGCCAGGCTTGAGATCCTCCTCGCCCATAAGTGAACCCACATACTCGATCCGTCCTACTTCAGGCGGCGAGGGCCAAACCAACGGCGTCTCCAACGGTTCAAAGATCACCCCCTTGGGCTGAGAACACCCTGCGATGGGCAAGGCCAGAAACAACACCACAACCAAGAACCGCCAACTGTAAAAAATGCGTGCCGGGTCTGGAATAAATGCTGTGGGGAACATGGAAATGTTGGTGTTTGTGCTCATGTGTATATTCCTGAGTTCTCGGGATCAGAACTCTCTGCGTGCCCCAAAGGTCAGTGTTTGAGATGTGGCGTCCCGTGTATTGCTTGTGATCCACGAGCCCCGCAAGGAGCCATAGAGCACCGTCTGGCGGTGCCTCCAGTTGATATCCATGGATACTTCGTAGGCATCCGAATTTGAGCCCATGCTGTCATTCTCGGTTCTCCAGGTCCCCGATATAGAACTCCTCAACCGCTCACGATGCTTGGTGGCCCATCGGGATGTGATATTGGTGACCGTAGTCCGAAGATCGTCATCAACCCGGTCGGTTTCTTGGAAATAGGCATTGATTGATATTGAATTTTTATTGTTGATCCGATTGTTGTACCGCCCTTCAAAGCGAATCGTGTTAAACGGCGAAAGCGTGCTGTCATGGATCTGATACTCGGCGGTCAAAGAAACATGACCAAGATCATAATCGACACCAACAATCAGATCGTCAAACTCATTCTCCTGGAACGCGACAAGCCCGATGACGGATCGGTTTTGAGTTTGATTGCGGTACCGGACATACGGGCTCAATCCACGGAGTGGTCCATCGACAAACCTGTAGCGGACGGTTGTCCCGAAGCCCAGTGTATCGGTGGTGTTCTCGGGCTCGGGGCCGATTTGGTAGGTAATGAGCACCGATTGCCCCCCAGCGATCGCCCCGCCGAGTACGCGGGTAATTTCGATACTGTCGCCCAACACACGGACCGTGTAGTCGGCGCCTTCTAGATAAATGATCAGCCCGGGGAGATCGGTGATCACAATTGATGCGGAAACGATGTTGCGCCGGGCCAGAGTGATGATCCCTGATGGACCAAAGGAGTACGGCTCATCGGTGATGAAGATCGAAGCACCCCGTTCGCCATCGCTCTGATGGTTGTAGTTCACATTGGCCGAGGCGTGGATAACGCCTTTGGGTACTTTTTTCTGGTACTTCAACGCAAGATTCCCGAAGTATTGCGTACTCTCAAAGTTGCCCTCAGAAATACTGAGCATACTGGCGCCGATTTCTCCGGATGTTGTCAAACTGTCGAATAGATCATGGCGAAAACTCGCAACTCCGCGATGCGTTGTCTGATCGCTCAACCTTCGTTTTTGCTGATCGAACAGGTAGACATACTTGGTCTCGAAGGTTTTTGAATGTGCGAGCCGCAGCGTTTCGTCTAGCCGGTATCGGTCAACGGGGAACAGCCCCGATTCTTGGTATATTCTGAAAGCCGAGCGAATGCTGTGCTGTGAGTCGGCCCCGAAGTCATAGGTGTGGTTGATGAATGCGTCGTGTTTTGTAAACGAGTTTGGGGCAAGAATCTGTCCGGCCTCGTCAACAATTGAGAGCGTGTAGTCCCACCAGAATCGGTGACCGTTGGTCGCCCTGATCCGGCCTTGCCATGCGAATGAATCTTGAATAATCTCAGAATCGGTTCCGCTGAATCGGCCTGTCTGTATCTGCTCGCGATGGAAGTATTGGAACTGTTGTGGCAAGAAGTCGGAGTTCAGCAAGAGCCGAACCCCGTGTTCGGTGCTGATACTATCGAGCGAATCGGCGAACTGACGATCAAGAAGAACCTGGGATCGCCTCGAATAAATGGTCAGCGGTGTTTTACTCCGGCCAAGAATAAGAGCACTCACATCATACTCGCTGACCGATTCGGAGGTCCTGGTTTCATTGCTCAGTGTATCAGAGTCAATGCTTTCTTGTGAGAGCCGGAAGTTGACATTCAGATCAAGACTGATGAGGTTCGGGTCTCCGATGAACGCCTCGGTGGTGATACCGAGTGATTCTCGGAACAGGTTCTCGACCGTCTTGGTCGTCACCCCGGCGCTGTTGGTGCTCTCATCAAGGCGGTATCTCCAGTAGCCCTCTATTGAAATTTCCAAGCGGACAACCTCGAAATACTTCAAGTCATCTCGTTGCCCGATGATAATCGGTCCGCCGTCCTGTGCCCATCCGACCGATGACACCAAAATCATGCAGGTAGCCATCGCCCTGAGCAGCAGCCGTAAACCAACAAATTCGGTACGCTCAAGAGCCATGGTCCCCTTCCGGCTGGAGTATTGATGAACCCGACTGCCCGGACTCTTGAAGATCGCTTTGCTCAGTTCCCGATTTATCAGTGGGATCCGAATCAAGTTTCGATACACTGAGAAGGAAGAATGGGGAATCCCCGCCGTGTCCGGCGTGACAGTCGATGCAGTTTCTCTCAAGGTCTGAATGGGACAGATTCAGCCCATCATCTTTGACTTCATGGCATTGGGTACACATGCCCGGGCCATCATCTCTGAGAAGATTCGCAAGTGCCGAGTAATGCGGGTTATGACACATCAAACAAGCCTCGCCAAGGACCGCGCCATGCATGTAGGAATACTCATAGGCAACACCAACATGACATTTAGAACACATGCTTGAATCGTTCTTGGCGAGCGTCATGTCCGAAGGATCTGCGTGGCACTCTAAACACGCTTCTTGGGTGAACGGCTGGTGCTCAGAATAAGTTGGACTCTGGGCCACTGCCAACCCGCCGAACCGATCCGGGGCATTAGGATCGGGCACACCATCAAAAAAGAAACTGAGCATCTTGTAGTTTTTTTCGACACTGCATCCACCCCACCACAGCAACAGCGTGCCCGCAGCAAGAGCAACCAGTATAAACGGCTGAATCTTCCGCAGGAACTTATCCACCTCTTTCCGTATGGCTGATTTGCCCTTGGACATCAGGCAATCTCCTACGGGGAGTTCGGTTCTACGGATTCTTCTTCTGCACTTTCATTGATACCCTGCACCTCAGGAATATCGTTGGTCAGTGCGTTGGTCTCACCATCCTCTTGGACACCCGATGGCACACCAGAGCTTTGCCCGGCAATGTCGTCGGTGGTCATTCCTTCCCGGAGTTGGCCAAAGGCAAATACACTGATCTTATTTGGACCGAACTGATTGGTCACAATCACAATCTGCTCGGCCTTGAACGCGGGATGGATGTACTCTTGGAAATACTCCATATCTTGATCGGTTGTGCATACGCCCGCCGGGAGATTCATGGCCCCTGGATGACCGCCGCCAGACCCAAAGAACATCAGTACCTGCCCATCGCTATTAAACATCTGAACATTGTCAAACGCGGCGTCGGCGACATACACAATGCCACCACTATCGACAGACAGGTGCTTGGGCCTGACAAATAAACCCGCAGAGTCCCCGATCGTCCCCACCGCTTTGATAAAATTACCATCGTTATCAAATTTTTGCAGACGGCACTTAATGACATCGCTGACATAGACGAACCCTTCGTCATCCACATCAATGCCAAGCGGGCGTACAAAAAACCCGTCTTCTCCGCCAGGGCCTCCGATGGTACGGAGTTGAGCCCCATCATGCCGGCTCAAAACCAAAACACTCTGGGTCCCAAAGTCCGAGACATAGAGCTCGTCTCCATGGATCGCAATCCCCACAGGTTTGAATCCTGAGTGCCCAAAAGACTTGACATGGCGTTCGTTTGCATCAAATACAAAGATGACACCACGGACCGCGTCTGCGACATACTTCATCCCGTCCGGGGAGATCGCGACATCGGTGGGCTGGGCCATTCCGCCAAGGCCACTGGTGGTCAGAATCCGGGTCTGACGCTTTTTGAGATCGAGAACAACAAGGCCCGGGTTACGGATATCACAGATGTAAATTTTCCCGTCCCACATCTCGACCCCATAGGGCTTATTGATGGGGAGGACACTCGAATCTTTCCCATAGATCAGATCGTCGAGCTTGCTCCGTTTGAGTTCAATGTCCGAACTGTATCGGTAAGAAACAAGAAACTGCACACGGGGCTCGGCGGGGAACAAGGGCCAGAATGAGTACTGACGATCTTCTTTCGCCACGACCCGGCTCGGTGTTGAGGCGCATCCGATGACAAGCATGCTTGCCATAAAGAGACATGAGAACAATAAAAAATGGCGTACAACGGTAGAAGCGATCATCGGAGCCCAGGCGGCTTGTTCGGCGGTTCTCATTTTCGGATACCTCAATGTATGCCGAACGCCTAGCCGTTTGACCAGGCGTCGGGGCTTCAAGTGAACATATTGTAGCAGAACTTAAATGCCATCACCGAAACATCTATTGCCCGGCGGTGGCATTTAGAGATGGTGCTTACTTGATGTGGCAGCTCAAGCACAGGGCACTTGAGTTGTTTGTCATCCGAAGTTGATGGTCATATCCCTTGTAGTGAGGGGTGTGGCATGTCATGCAACCAACGACATAATCGAGGGTTCCATCAACATTCATTTCACGGAGCTTCAACTCGCCATTGGGGCCGAGTTTGTGGTTTGCATCGGCGGGTTGCCATCTGCTTGAGCCTTCTTCTAGATAGACTGCATCACGACCGATTGGATGATCGTCAGCCAGATCGGTGCCGATTTTTTCATCACCGTTGATGAAGATGGACCCAACCGAACCGCCGTATGCATCAAGAGCAATTGTCCCGTCATGGCAGCTCATGCAAAGACGGCTAAGCTTGTCAAACGCAGCGTCTCCATCATCTGGACCAGCATCATAAGTATTGCCATCATACATGGTGTACACGGCTGTGGTTAATGTATGATTCCACAACCATCCGACTGGTTCGCCGGATTCATCGACAACGGCATTGTGGGGGGTATGGCATGGCTTACAGATTTCTCCACCAGCCCATCCTGTCCCACTAAAGTCGTGCGCTTCACCAACCATGGATTGACCCAAAGCAGGTGATGCAAGAAGTGCCGCAAATGTCCCCGAAAAGAGCAGTGTGCGGAGTTTCATGATTAATCTCCTATTCCTTATTTGTTGTATGGCAAATTAAGGTGAGGAGACCATCTCCGATCCGCATTTGCCCGGATTGAACACTTAAGGATGTGCAAATCCCGTACCACATCCGCAACACCTAAAACCAGCGATTACAAGCTGATACGAGGGTTTTTTGTTTATGAGCGAACACCAATTCCGTAATCTAAGAACTGACCCCCGATAAAGTTCCCATGGTTCGGATGATCCGACTGTACGGATACCAGACACCAAAACTTCAAATTGCGACGAGGTCTTCCCAAACCCGGGCAACTCATGGCCGATGGGGCTCCAAAGTGGAGGGAGAACGCCTTGGGCATGCCAAAAATACCAATTCTCAATACCGATAAAAACGGAACTTTCAGCGTCTACGGAGGGCTCGTTCTCGCATTCATTGGGCTTGCGGGAGCTGGAACTCTTGTTGAATCCGAATCGGCATCCGCTCAAGTCCCAGAGTTTGTCCACGATCGGTATTCTTTAGAGAGCATGTCCGGGCGGGGCAGCAGCCCATGCCTGGATTGCCATACCTTTGACCCGCTGTTTTCTCACCCTGTCGAGGTTGTGCCCCCGCCATCGATGGCCGTGCCTGCGGGCCTCCCGCTGATCAACGGGATGGTGACCTGCGTCACATGTCATTCCAACGCCGATGGCAGCCACCTCTCCACCACTCCCGGCCAAGGCGGCGATGAACATCTGAGCTACACCATTACAGGCGCCGGGCTTTGTATCCAGTGCCATGATTCCAATAACTACACGGCACAGGACATGCATGCCAGATCAACCCAATTTGCTCACCTACCACATTCAACAGGCGGGCAAGGCCGACGAACCGCCTCGTCGGGGGCGATTCCTGATTGGCTCGACTCCGAAAGCGACTCCTGCATGACCTGTCATGATGGAGCGATGGCCAGCGGGTCGGGAACTTTCAGTGGTTTGTCAGGGAGTTCGGTGTATAACCTCTCCGACTCTGAGCATCCCCTCGGGGCGTACCGGCTCTCCAATCCATCGGACGCCGACGGCCCGCTCAAGCCGATTTCAATGCTCGATCATCGGATTCGCCTATTCGACAACCAGGTCGGATGCGGATCATGCCACAGCGTCTACTCTGGACAGAGCGATCTGCTGGTCATGTCCAACGAGGGAAGCCAGTTGTGTCTTGGATGCCACGAATACTGATCCACGCTCATTCTGTTGGTTCCCGCGCATAAGAGCCCATATCTGGTCAAAATCTCAGATTTAGGACGAGCCGGGGTATCGAAGCCCGCTTGAGTCAAGAAGGGTTGCCACCATCGGCCTCTCTCGGCGACCAGCCCACCATATTCACAGCCCACCGCCCCTCCAATTTCATCTTGTTGATCAAGAATACACTGGCACAGTTCTTGCATACCAGTGTGGTGCTGGTGTTCTGTAGAGTTGTTCTGTAGAATTATCGCATAAGCAAACGAGTCCGGATCAATGAGGCGTACCGGGAGGCACCCAATGAATGGCAGGCAACTGGCTTTGATTACTGGATTCTTTGGGGCCCTACTCGCTGGCGGCTCATTGGCGTCCATTCTGCCCCAAGCAACCTCAGCAATCAATGCACCTTCCAACAATGCGTCTTCCAACGATGCGCCTTCGGACAATGCACCTTCTGAATCAACACGCGGGTCGCTGGTCATCCGGGCCATTCAGGGCACTCCGGGCGGGCCAGCGATCAAAAACATCGGTGTCGAAATCAGTCTCGTTTTCAAGAAGGCCGCCCCGCAGACGATTCATGCCCAACTCGATGAACACGGGATCGTGTATTTAAATGACATTCCGATCGACGCCGATGTGCGTCCAGTGATCCAGATCGACTACGCGGGTGTCACCTACCAAGAGGCCGGCGAGATTATGAGCCGGGCCAATCGTGAGCAATCCATCGAGGTGAAATGCTACGAGGTCACCAGTGACATTCCCCTGTGGACCATGCCCGTGCGGCAAGTGATGCTCTCACATGCACCGCAGGGTATCAAGGTGACCGAGATACTGGTAATCAAGAATCCAAGCGAACGAACCTGGCTGGGAACACCGAATCATTCGAATCATTCGAATCATTCGAATCATTCGGATCATTCGGATCAGCCGGTCACGATGTCGGTGCGTTTGCCTCAAGGGGCCGAGCAGATCAAACTGGGAACGGGTTTCCACGAATGGTGCTGCACAAGTATCGAGTCCGGCACGCTGATCAATCATCTGCCCATGATGCCCGACATCACGGAAATGAACTTCAGCTACATCATCAACACAACAGACGGGACCTTCGATCTCAATATCATTGCACCTGCCGATATTGAGCAGATGGTTGTAATGGTCCCTGATGACATGCACGCCCACAGCACCGATGGGCTCACCCTTGGCAAGACCGAACTGATCGCCGACACCACCGTACGATACTACACGGTTTCGGATGCCTCCAAGGGTGATACCGCCCGGTTGGAACTCAGCGGACTTTCCAGGATCAGGGCCGTCGCTGACAGTGCAAACACACCGGTGACCATCAATCCAAAGATGCTCTTCATAGTCGCCTGCGGAGTGATTGTTCTCTTGGCTGGGAGCGTGATGGTGTATCAGATAAAAAGGAAAGCAAAGGCGTAAGCGAATGCATTTATGGCATCATTCATACAAGGAACACACCGGGGACAGACCGCGATGGCTTGTTTTTATAAAGAATGTAGCTGGCGAGCTGAGGCGCCGGATCGGTGAAGGGGACATGCTCACTGCACATCGGACATTTCTGACGACAGGATACTGGATTCTGACTGGCCTGCTGTTCGTGTGCGGGCTTGCGATGCTGGCGATCACGCCTTCATCTCAAGAAGCTTTCGGCCCTGCACAAAAAATCTTCTTTATCCATCTCCCCACCGCGATCTGCACTTTTATCGCCGCGTCAACATTGTTTATTGCCAGCGTTGGCTACCTCTGGTCACGCACCATGAAATGGGACGACCTGGCCAACGCATCGGGCAAAGTGACCGTGCTGCTCTGCACGATCGTGCTTTTGACAGGCATCATCTGGGGCAAGAGTGAATGGGGGTCTTGGTGGACATGGAGCCCGCGTCTGACATTCAGCTTGGTGCTATGGGTCCTCTACATTGTCTACCTGATCATCCGTCCAATGATTCATTCTCCGACAAGGAGGGCCACCATCAGTGCCGTGTACGGGCTGGCAGCCTTCATCGATGTCCCACTTGTGTATATGTCGGTCAAGCTCATACCCGACATCCATCCATCATCTGTGGAACTCGATCCAACCATGCAGATCACACTGTTGATCTGGTTCTTGGCGATCCCACTGATGACGGCGGGGCTTATTGCCGCTGGCTGCTCGCTCAACACACGAGAACGGGCGATGCTGGAAACATCGGCAACCAACACCCAAAGCCAACAAGAACCAATCAATACAAACACAGGGAGCCCGTCATGAATGGCTATCTCCTCCTTGGATACGCCGTAAGTCTTGTGCTGATGTGGGGCTACGCCATGCAGTTATACCGAAAATCACGCAACCTCCGTTTGCAGAAGCGATAGATTTGATCACTTTGTGGGTATCTTCTTTATAGAGAGATACGACACAGAAAGGAAAGAACTCGATGACCCGAACTCTTACACGAACAGCACTAGTCGTAATAGCAGGAGCGACGACATTTATGATCGCTGCGACCTCAGGGCAACCCGAACTCCCGGCCGGACACCCAAAAGTCAGCACGCCAAAACAAGCGGCCGCCGAATCAAACGCCGATCCTGCCGATGTTCAATCAACTGATGCGGTCATCGATGCGTACTACGCATCGATCTCAGGCGGCATCGACGAGCCGCGGGACTGGGATCGGTTCTTATCCTTGTTCATGCCCGATGCACAGTTCATCGTCTCAAGGATGGTCAACGGAGAATCGATCCCTCTTGCGTTGAGTGCCCAAGAGTTTGTGGATTCGAACCGGACCTATTTCGAGCGAGGCGGGTATTTCGAAAAAGATATTCACCGGAAAACCAACACCTTTGGGAACATCTCGCAGGTCTTTAGCACCTACGCATCAAGGCGATCCTTGGACGACCCCAAACCCTACTCTCGCGGCATCAACAGCGTGCAACTGATGAAGACCGGGGGTCGGTGGTGGATCGCCACCATCATGTGGGAATCCGAACGGGCCGATTCAAACCCGATCCCCGCCAGATACCTCCCCGCGGTGACCATGGACGATTGAAGGTAGCCCATCACCCGGCATCATGATCTTGAACCACGCAACCAAAGAAAGACTCGCGAAAAAGACCCGCGACAAGCAAATGTACTTGTCGCGGGTCTTTGTAGATTCATCATATCAAAAGGCCCAAAGCCCGCGAACTATTCAACCGACTCGGGGGCGGGTTTGGGCGCAACTGTCGGTTTGGAAAACTTGCTTCTCCAGAGAGCCATGGGGATCATGCCAATGGACATCATCGCCAGTTGGCTGATCACAAACACGGACAACCAAAAGATTGCCGAGTTGGTGAAGCCGTAGGAGTGAAGCCCTACACCGAGCATGTTGGTTCCAAACCATGACCATGCGGTGACGATGTTGCCAAAAATTGCGAGTTGGACCAATCCGCGGTCGCGGATCATTCCGCCCCAGCGTGCGTGGAGGATCAGCAGGTTCCAGAGGACGATCAGAGCGGCGCCGTTTTCTTTGGCGTCCCAGCCCCAGAAGCGTCCCCAAGACTGATCGGCCCAGATGCCTCCAAGGACGGTACCCACGAAGCTGGTCACTGTTGCAAAGCAGATCACGCCATAGATCATTTTGGCCATTGACTTTCCGTGTTCACGATCAAGCATTTTGGTGAAAACACCCAGAAGCACATAAGCAATGCCCATGAACCCAGCAAAGAAGGTGGCGGAGTATCCAATGGTGATGACAACCACATGGGTGGTGAGCCAGAAGTTTGAATCCAGCACGGCCTGCATCATTTCCATGGTGTCGCCGGAACTGCCGAGGTTGTGGGCCACAATCAGCGTACTGAATCCGATGACCGAAGCCATGATCCCACCGAGGCCGAGTTTCATTTGACGATCTATGATGAGCCCGATGAGGATACTGCCCCATCCAGTGAAGACGGCCGAAGAATAGAGGTTGGTAATCGGTGGACGACCCTGGAGATACACCCGACTTGCAAGGCCGATGGTCATCACCACAAAGGCAACCCAGATCATCGCCGTCATTGAGCCGAGCAACGACCTAGACCAATCCGGCTTGGTGAGCTGCGTGCTGAGCATTCCAAAGCACCCAAAGAGGAATGCCAGCAGCAAGAGTGTCGAGGCAATTATGAACGGCTGAACCTGGTTGAATATGACCTCGTAACGAGATTTGCGAGCGTCGTAGGAAATGTGGCTATCGACCAATTCCTTGAACTCACCAAGGCGAGCATTGAATGTCTCGGGTTCGTTGTTTCTGAAGGCCTGGAGCACGCTGAGCAAGGCGCGTGCATCGGCATCACTCGGATTCTCGTTGAGAACCGAGACAAATGATCGCCAGTCATCGCCGGTTGTCAACGGCGGCACAAGATACGGCCTGACGAGCTGTGAGAGTTCACTGAAGATCATCATCCGTTGGTTGAGCACCAGTATGGCGCGTTGGAACGGGTCCCTTGCCTTGGCCTTCACTTTGCTTGCGAGCATCGCTTGCTCGTTAATTTCGTTTCCGGCGGCGCGGAGTTCGTCAAATGAGAAGCGTATGCGTTGCTCATTTTCAAGCCCGATCACAACGAGTACATCGGGATGGTCTATCCGAAAGACTTCTCGTTTGACCGATCTTTCGGGATTGGTGATGAGTTCAATGTACCATTCGATCGCAGTAATATTGCCGTCGTCGGTTTGGATGCTTTGGCGGCCGCTGATGTTCATCAGACTGTTGCGAGCAACGGTGTCGAGGGGCTTGGTGCGTCCGTGAGCCGAGACTGGTATCTGGCGGAAGGTATTGAAATCATACGGGCTGTCGATTTTCTCTGGGCGAGCGAGCTTCTGCCCGGCGTAGACAATCGACAAGACCAATACGATCCATGGGAGTAGTTGTTGTAGCTTTTTCATTATGATCGCCTTCTCAGGGTTGGGACAAGCCGGATACCGAAGTGGATCAGCATACCGAGTGTTGCAACCGTGCATGAGATGTATGGGATCATCCATCCCGGGTTCTGAACAACCTGCAACACGGTGCCCGCGTCATCACGCAGGAATGATGCTTGGTAGAAAGTTTCACCCGCATGACGCAGCGGGTGGTTCATATAGATCAACACATCACGGTCAACATTCCGCCCCTCATCAACCAATCGGACATCGCTTGAGTAGTTGCGGGCCATCTGTGTCCCTGTAAACAAGTCGTGTTTAAAATCCACCAAGTGGAGCGAATACGGCTTGTAAGTCCGCGCAAAGCGGAGAGCAATCCAGTATGTACGACCATCGACAACAACCATCTGTGGCTGGTCCACATAGACCGAAAGCAAATAAGACCCGATCCGCTGCTCCCCATTCATGAGAGTGACATACGCCGACGGGGCATCAACTGTTGCCCCGTCGACCCCGTTGGCCCTAGGAAGTGGCAACGCGGCGAGTTCTCGGGCGATCCCGGTGTCGGCAAGGCCTTTGCGAGACTCGGGTGCCTGCATCGGGCCGAGCATCTGCGAGTTGGGCATCCACTCAGTCACTTGAATCGTAAACGGAATGAGCTCGTTGGAAATCGTGGTGTCCGTTTCGATAAGCTGCTCAGGAACAATAACGACAAGGTCATCAACCGGGTCCGACTGATCGACGATCGCGATCTCCGATGACCGGATATCCTCGATAAAGTTGATCGTTTCGCCCTCGCGAATAGTCATGTTGCCTTCTTTGGCAGCAAACCCGGTGACAAATTCGCCAACAAGCAGAAGGATGACGCCAAGGTGTGTGAGGATAATCCCAATCCGTTTCTTGCGAAACTTAAAGCGGACGGCATGGGCGGCGAGGAGATTAATAAACATCGCTATGCCCAAAGTGAGACCGCCCGGAAACCAGATGGCCCCGGGGATGGTGGCCAGTTCTTTGGGCACAAATATTTGGAGTTCAATCAAGACCACAAGAGATCGGAAATACTGATCAACAACGGTCCAAATCCCGGTGTGGACCTGCACCAGTGTGCCCGCAAAGACCAGGAAGATCGAGAGCGCAAAGATCACGACGGTCAGTCGGAGCGAAGCCAACGGCTTAAGTATTTTGCGAAACATTATGGTGTCCCTGCCTTCCCGAGGCCTTGTGCATTGATAAAGGCCTCAAACCGCTGAAGCTCGGCCTCTACAGCAGCCACCGAACCCGTCAGCTTGAAAAATAAAGTTTGACCACCAACGGGAACAATGCCCGCCGCCATTCGGCCCGAATCATCCGGGGCGGTAAGATCAACAAGTACCCCACCATTGCCTAAATCTTTTACGCCTTGAGGATCAATCGATTCCACAGGAGGCAAGCCCAGTTGACCCCGCCACCGATTGATGTTGCCCAGCGGGCCTCCGCCATCACCAGACAGTGATGTCAGCGTAATCCTGGCCCCGCTCTGGGAAAGATAAGAAGCCATCAGGATGGTCGAAGCGTTCTCCTCGGCCACCCATTGGGCGGGAACTTCCCACGAACTCGTTGACGCAGCACTTTCCACCGGCTCAGAAGCGGGTTCTGGAGTGGATAAAGATTCGCCATGATCATGATCAGCATCATGATCGTGATCGTCCGCTTGGTCATGGATGTGGAGACTAGCGGAGAATGCAATCAGATCGGCCTTCACTTGCTCAACCACATCGGCAGGCCCCATTGCCTTGGCAAACCAGGTTTGCCCGTCACCCACATTGATAATCGAGCCGATCAAACGGATGGTTTCCCCGGCGAGATCCACGATGATCACATCAACACCTTCGATATGCGAAATATCCTCGTTCAAACCCTGCTCATCAACCGGATCGAGACCAATCTGCCCTCTCCAGCGATTGACATTGGCGATGAGCCCGCCGACATCCCCAGGAAATGCGGTGATCGCGATCTCTTGGCCATTGGAGGCCCTGAAAGTGGTGATGCGCATCGAACTGGTTGTTTCAACCTCTGTCCAGGAAAGCGGCACCTTCCAGATCACCCCAAGGGATTCTGTCTGGGCTGGCTGCTTCTGCTCGACTATCGGCACAGAAGAACCGTCGAACTCACGATCCACCCGATATGAGTGGATCTCGGCACGATCGCAACCCGCAAGAAACGCCAACTGTCCAAGCCCCCCCATTACAACGCCACATGCGAGCATGCTTGACTTGAGATCGCCTGGCAACCGCAACATCATTCGCTGATTCATGGAAAGAACCTTTCCTGTATCAACCTCTTTGCGCAACGGTCAAAATTGTCCAAAGAAATTGAACTCAATCCTATCAATTATCATCTGCGATTTCCACGAATTACGACAAGAACTGACACAATCGCAAATCAAACTTGCTCAGAAAGGGCCTATGCCAATGCGTCGAAAATACCGCTCGCGTTTCAATGCTAAAGAAGGGAATCTCTGAATAATCGCACAACTCCCACCGATTTTATCCGTACCGTCTCATGACCCAAGTTTTCATCTTGACTCAGGAGATTGACCATGCCAATACGAAAGAATGCACCGATGGGGTTTGCTGATATCGTTCTCGAAGACCTGGGCTCTTCGCGCACCTCCAAACTCCTGTCCAGGCTCGACGCCGCGACGCCTTGGGACACACTCGCCCATCCGATCAAACAACTCCCCGAGTACAAATCACACGGCGCAGGCAGGCCGCCTTTGGGGGGTGGGAGCCGGTGATGATGCTCAAGCCAAGTGGTTCAATCTCTCAGACCCAGGGCTCGAAGAAGCACTCCTGGATCGCATCAGCTTCGGCAAGTTCGTCGGCTTATCCTTCACCGATTCCACACCCGACGAGATCGCCTTCGTCAAGTTTCGCAAGCGGTTCCGCGAATCCAGGCTCGACGACTACCTCTTCCAATCCGTCGTCAAACACCTTGATTCTAAGGGTTTTCTCGTGCGCGAAGGCACGATGGTCGATGCGACAATCATCGAGCAATCGACTGGCGCAAAGAACGACGACAGCGAAAACACCCGCGATCAAGACGCAAGCTTCACCAAAAAGCACGGCAAGACGCATCACGGCTACAAAGCACACATCGCCTGCGATCTCTCGGGTGTGATCACCGAGTACAAAGTGACGACGGCCAAGGTGCATGATTCAAAGTGCATCGACGAACTCGTTGAAGACGAAGAAGAAATCGTCTACGCCGACAGCGCGTACTCGTCGAAGGATCGACGCGCGTCGTTGCGCGAGCGTGGCGTGATCGATGCGATTGTCTATAAAAGGACACGCGGGCAGAAGGATATCTACGATTGGCAGGACCGGTGGAATGTGCTTGTTTCGAAGGCTCGATCGAAGGTGGAGCATCCGTTTGCGATGATGAAGCACCAGCTCGGATATCGCAAGGTGCGCTACCGCGGCCTGGAAAGAAACGCATTCGATGTGTGCTTGATGTTGATGGCGTGCAACTTGAAACGAAGCGTATGGCTTGGGCAGAAATGTGTGGAACCTGTACCAAGGAAGGTGTGATGTGCGCGGTGGCTGCGCGCTGATCGAGGCCAGAAAGCTTGAATCAAGCGGATTCGGTTCTCGAAAGCGTGACTTTAAGAGATCAAGCGTGGAACTCTTGCAACGATACTCGATTTCGAGTAGAATTAGGCGAGAGCCTTTGATTGGTCAGAGACTCCAATAGCTTCTATTTGAACAGATCCCCCACGATTCCAACAAGCATCATAAAGTGATGCCAAAAACACTGTCTTCCCCGCTTGAGTTCGCCCAAGGATAACTATGCGATCTCGCTTGACCTGTTTATTCAATACGGGAGACGAAACGATTTCGCTGGCAACTGGACTTTCAGTATCAGTTGGCAAATCTGTCCCCGCCATGCTATCTTCCATCTCAACTCCCTCATGGCCATGAAAATCCATTCGCTCGATTGCCATATGTACATATTGTATCAAGGCCTGCCCTAGCAATTAATGCCACAACCTCATTTCTCTTCAAATTAGCAGAGGCTTTAGACTTTCCGTATCCACATCATTTGCAGAGCAACCGCAAATATTGAGAAATTTATTCTTTGCGTATCTGATCCCATTCGCCCGTTTCCACCCTCTAGCGGGTCAAAATACGGGTCAGAGCGGGTCAAGCCCAATTCCTTCTATACCGAGTATCCATCAAAAAACGCCACTGGTGCATTACCAAGGGTATATTTTTGTTGAGAACGGTTGCAGATATACTTCCTGGAAATTCACTTTGATTTTTTGAACGTGTCAATGCATCTTTCGAAATAACCCCGAGTATCCTCTGCCAGTCCCCCTAACCCAATCAAGCGAGCTATTTCTCGTGCCGGATCTTCGCTTGTAACCAATCCGGGATTGTCAGAAATCAAACCTAAAATTTCTGCTTGAGGTATATCTCGTGGCCCCCTATCTGGATTAGATCGATACGGGATTACTGATTGATAAGAAACAGCAGCCCAAATAAAGATGCTTCCGTTTTCCTTATGACGTTCATTTTTACCAAGGCATTGAATTACTCGTTCTTGGATACGACGACCAGCACGCTGCCAACCATGCCGACGGGCAATGGCTCTATAGAGAAGAGTATCACGAATAGGGCCTTGCTCCTGAACAACCTCAGTCACAAGAGCCTTGAGTGTCTGTGTATATCCCCATTCAAAGAATTGATCTGGATCAAGATCTAGTTCACTTGATTGAGTTAACTCTTCACCATCTGCAATGGGCTCAACACTATGGCCAGATCCGAACTGCTCCGAAACTTGCCCTGGCAAACTCGATGTTTCGATATCCGCCGTAATACCACTGGAATCCTGCTCAGCAGCATCTTCAGGATTATCGTCAGCAGAAGTTACTTCAGAATCTGAGGCTGGTTCTTCACATTCGACTTTGACTCGGCTCTCCTCAAGAAGAGTCTTCAGATTGTCATCAATCCGTTCCATTGCCTGATCAGGTCGCATGAACCAATCTGTTGACCATATGCGAAGAATTTCCCACCCTAGATTTCTCAGAACACCTTCTCTGATTTCATCCCGATCACGAGCAGTCGCCGAACTATGGTATGTTGCCCCATCACACTCAATACCAGCAAGGAATGCACCCGCATGATCTGGATGAACCACAGCTAGGTCAATCCGATACCCAGACACGCCGATTTGAGTTCGAACCTCCCAACCCAAAGAACGAAGAGATTCAGCAACAGATTCTTCGAACGGACTCTCTGCAGGACCAAGAGATCCTTCATCCATAGCAGGGAGTGCGATGGAACCTCGCTGTGCATAATCAAGATAGTTCTTCAGATGTAAAACCCCCAAGCCCTTGCCACGGTTGGTGTCAATATCTTCTGCCAAAATGGATGAAAACACATGAAACTCAGACTTGGCACGAGTAACAGCAACATTGAGCCGCTTCTCTCCGCCGTCTCTATTGATGGCCCCAAAATCCATCTTGAGTTTTCCAGCGATATCGCGTCCAAATGTTATTGAAAAGATCATGACATCACGCTCGTCACCTTGAATATTCTCAAGGTTCTTCACAATGACAGGCTCTTCCCGTTCATCATCAAAGAACCATTCCAACTCTGGCGATTTTCTGCGTACCGTATCGAGAAGGTCAAGTATCAACTCTTGCTGAGGTGCATTGAAAGTGATTACCCCAAGTGTTTTCCGGATCGCCTCATCAAGTTTTATCCAATCCTTGAGTCTCTTTGTGATGAACTCGACAATAGCTTTAGCCTCAATTTCATTCGTTCGGCCTGACCCTCGTGCATAGATGCCTGAAACCTTATGGAACTGGACGGCGTCTGATGCTGTCCTCGGGGAAGGAAAGGTAACGAGTCGCTCACCGTAATAGTGGTGATTCGAGAATACAATCAGAGCCTCGTCACGACTTCTGTAATGCCAATTGAGTTGATGCAGTGGAAGCCCTGCGGCTGTCGCCTCATCCAGAATACTGGACAAATCCCGCTCATGGAACGCTGTTTCATTATCTTCTTCATCATCTGTTCGCCCAAAGAAATTAGTAGGTGGCAACTGCTTCGGATCTCCAACAATGATTGATTGCTTGCTTCGTGCAATTGCACCAACAGCATCCCAAGTCGTGATCTGTGATGCTTCATCGAAAATCACCATATCAAATATCGCATGATCTGCCGGAAGATACTGTGCTACAGACAATGGAGACATGAGAACGCATGGGGTTAGTTGGGTGAATGTAGTAGGCATACCCTCAATGAGCTCTCGAATGGATGTGCGTGGCCGTTGCAGCCCGAGTTGATGACGAAGCATTCCCAACTCTGATTTCCTTGGGACGCCATCACGAGTCGGCAATCCATGTGAAATCGCATGGCGAACCTGGCTTGCTGCAAGCTTTTGCACGGAGCAAATCAATTCCCTGAATCGTTCAATCTGATCTTCTTGCTCCCAATGCACGAAGCTGCGAAGTCGAGGTTTCTCGTCAATAGCTAAGGGGAGCCACCAGCTAAAGTAGGAAGCACTGAACTCCTTACCTGAATCCTGAACAAGCCCGGCAGTAAGAGCCTCTGTAAGTGAATCCAAGCCACGAGCTTTCGCTTCTTTTTTTACTTCCGACCACTTTACCCAGTCCTGAAGCCGGTTTGAGTTTGTTTTTATATCTGAAAGAAGTTGAATGACTCTCTGAAGAGAAGACGCTTGAATCGGCCCGCCTGATTTTGCGACAAAAGATTTCCCAGCCTGATCAAAGCTTGCCTTAGCCAATCGAAGATCTGTTGCCGATTTTGCTAGTTCAGATGAATCCCCGCCCAACATTGCCACAGTTTCAAAGTCTACAAGATGATCACTGGTGACTTTGGCAAGTCTTTCGATTTCTGCTATCGACTTTCTCAAGTCCAATGCTTTATCCAAATATTCACGCATGTCTTTAAAATTGCTTTGCACTCCCTCAAAATTCGGAAGACATGACAGCGGACTGGCTGAAATAGTACCATAAGTTTCTTGCAAGTCCCTCAATAAAGGTATCTCACTATCAGGATCAACCGAACCGTCAGCAGCATAACTCTGGAGTAGTTTTTTTACTCGCATTTTTCCCAACAATGAAAATGGCCATAGCTTCGCATTCTGCTGCCGCCAGTCTCGATCGATTTCATCGAGTGGGATCCGTGAAAACTCTTTTTCTTTATAGCTTGCTGTAAGTTGGGAGTGCAACTTGCGGAATGTGCCGACTGATTGCTCAAGATCATCAATCCCTGAAACAACAGCTTCAAACTCCCCCCTCAGTGCAACACGATAATCATTTTTAGCTATACCGCCAACTGATTTGGCGAAATGCATGAGAGCTGTAAGACGAGAATTTGAAATCAGCTCATCTGGTGTCAGCCCTATCGATTTCTCAAGCGCATGACACGCACTCACTAAGTTCTTGGTTTCTACATCAAATGACTCCGCACATTCAAGAAGTTCCGCTTGCCATGCAAAAGACCACTCTGTTTTATCTACGCCATCAAGAGCGGTGCAATCGGAAATCGACGAGTGTGTCAATCCCATGCGTTCTGCTAACGCTACCAAAGAAGAGAAACTCTTCTCATCATGAGCATTCACGCCTGCAAACGATAACTCGAAAACTGCTTCTGATCCTGACAAAGACCCAATTGCGTCGAAGACACTGTACCCGTGACTGCCCTTCTCGTGCAGTTCATGTACATACTCGTTCAACTTGTCACGCTTTATTTTCAAATCTTCAGTCAGTCGAATCCATTCCTCGTCTGTATTCTCTGCCGCACGATCCCATGCTTGACCTAGCTGGGCAATTACCGATTTTCGATCTGTTTTGTTTGAATGAAGTTCAAGGCAAGCGTCAGCCAGGCCATAGGCTTTGAGCCTTCGATACACAACATCGAGTGCGGCCGATTTTTCAGCGACAAATAGAACTGTTTTTCCATGAGCCAAACAATGAGCGATCATATTGGCAATGGTCTGACTCTTGCCCGTACCTGGAGGGCCGATGATAACAAAATCCTTGCCCGCTTGAGCCGCAACAACTGCAGCAAGCTGTGAGCTATCCGCTGGTAGTGGCGTGTAAACACTGCTCGGACTGATTCTTTCGTCGATATCACGGGGCTCAGGAAAATCATCCCCACCATTTTGAAATCGCTCAGTTGGATTCTCAAGTAAATGCCTGACTAATCGATTCGTTTTCAAGCTATCGGTGCGATCTACAAGGTCTTTCCACATCAAATATTTTGCGAATGAGAATGTGGAAATTGAAATATCTTGAACGACTTCAAACCCCGGAACCTCCCGCACAGCTTGCTGCATGATTTCGAAAATCAGTTTGATGTCTAGACCAGATTGATCCGTTGAAAGATCCCCACGAAGAGCAGGTATCATCAGCCCAAAATCTCGTTCAAGCATCTCAAGAAGCGTTTGATTAAAACGAACTTCATCTTCGTGATGCGAAATGTAGTAGCTCGATTGAGCTGATCTACGACTCAGCTTTATTGGCAAAAGAAGTAGTGGAGCCCGATAGACTCGCTCCTCCTTATCTGATTTCTTCCATCGCAAAAAACCTACTGCCATAAACAGAGTGTTTGTCCCGCCTTCTGACATGTCGCTCTTTGCTTTTCGATACAGCGTAGTCAATCTTGACTTCGTTTCTTTCCCTGTTTGAATAGCACACAACTGCCCTTTTTCAAACGCACTTGCAGCGAAGTCGCTCTGTATATCACGCCCCGTTTGTTGTCGATAAAGTTTGGGATCACGATTCCCAACAGGGTTTTCATCTTTGAGTGATATCACACGAAATCTCTTTCCGTCCGCTAGGGCATCTTCAAGAGATGGGACATCTGCACAGACAAAGCCGAGGGTTTGACGAGTATCAGAAAAATTCAGTAGCCGATTTCTCAGAGACAGATCAAGCAATTTCTTTTGCCATCGTTCCAAACGACCAGATGGATCAGTAGGGAGTTCTTCAGCAATGTCTGCTGGCAACATGTCAAAACTTGGGAGCTTTGGTAATGAGGCAGGAGTGACAGTGTCATCAACGGAATCCTTTGTAGCTGTGTTTGCTTGATGGCTTGCGAGCGGCCTAATTCCAGCAGAACGAGCACGCGCGATATCAATAGCCATCCGAAAATCATGCTCTCTATCTTCAGATAACTGAGCTTTTCCACTCGCTTTAGCCTGTTCAAATCCCACCACAGGACGCTGAGTTAAAAGCGTCGTCTCTAATGTCAAAAACTCTCTCGAATTGATCGCCTTTCGAATTTCAGTAACATCTGACTCAACGGTCATCGGGAATGTTTTTTCTACAAGCCAAACTCCTACAAACGCATGATCCTTTGTAAAAACAATAGCTGGATTGAGTTTTACTGCTTCGAATGCTGCCGCCAAGAATAATGCTGAATCTAAACAGGTAGCGAGCCCTGTGTCAGCGATAAGACCTGGGTCACGAATCTTCTGGCCTTGCTTTTCAAATGAGCGAGGCGGCTGGGCGTATGAAAGCCCCATCCCACTTACAGCAGACCAAATCGCTGCTGCGAGCATGTATGCTCTACGAGGGTCGCCGGATTGGTATCCGTTCAATGCACCGCTATGGCCATCTCGCTCAAGCAATCTTGATGCTTCTTTCAATATGAGAGCCGTTTGCACATGATTAGGCGATACAAATGCAGCCAAAATCTGTGACATCTCAGCAGAGCCGCCCCATTCATCACGAGCCAATAGTTCAATCGGAACTACTCGTTCATTGAGCAACTCGTCTTCAGAATACAAACAAAAAGTAAGCTGACCATGCTCTGCCTCATTGAGCCCATCAAGTACACTGAAGTCTAGTGTTACTTGGAGATCACCAAGTTGAATATCCTCGCCAGCCGGTATCCGATCAATTGTCCATTCTTTCGATTTACAGAAAGCGGGCTGAGGCTTCATCGTCAGCTTCAGTTTCTTGAACTCTTGCTCAGTCTCATTGAGGATTGAAATCCGCTTGATGATCGGGACCGCATTCTGAGCGGCTGCGAATGTCGTCCTCGATACCGCATTGATATCGAGCTTTGGAAACTTTGGTGTTTCAAGGTCTTCAGTCATGCCTATCCCATCTAGGAACCACAGACATTACCCTGGATCCCTGAAATGATTATATACAATCCGACATTGATTCCCAAACACATCCCCAATTGCATCAATCATCGCATCTAGCGGGTCAACAAACGGGTCAGAGCGGGTCAACCCCAAAATCACCAACTCCCTCGCTCCATCAAAAAACGCCACTGGTTCAATACCAGCAGCGTTTTCTGTAAATGGAGACGAACGGGATCGAACCGACGACCTCTTGCATGCCATGCAGTGCACATGCCTTCCTATCAGCCATTGAAGGCTGTTATTGAGGTTTCGGAGGGGCTGTGGGGGACTCGTTTGGACCCAAAGCGGGTCAGGGAGCGGGTCAGAATGAGATGAGACTTCGAACCGATATCACTCAACCTCTCGGGTTAAATTGCCAGGACTCCACACACATTCTGCGAGATGTTTATACAGATCCTGGCGTGCATCTAGATCGACTTTCTTGAACTCTGCATGAGGCTTGAAATCGAGCCCTGAGTCATTGATGAATCGCTTGAAGCCAGGGTCATTCTCATATGCACGATCATGAAGGCTCTGAGCGAGCAGATTCTGTTTCAGATAGTGCTCCTGTTTGTGACTATAAGATTTGTCGCCATAGCTCGCATTGAAGCTCTTTGGGAGAAGAAGAAGCCCTCCAATCCTATTTCTATACTCAGCGAAATCTGCTGGATGACTGAACTCATCAGTGTGACGCTCTGCATGATCTGCCCAGATATGCTCAACCTCATATCCATTCTTGCCTTTACGGCTCATGTACTCCATGTATCTTGATGCTCGGCCCGATGATGTCTCGGAAAAGTCTGTCATCCGTGCGAGCAAGCGATGGATATGCTTGCGATTCATTCCTGTTAGATGGAAGCGATCGTTCGATGCGAACTTGAACTCATCATCTTCGAGACGGTCAGTCAGTATCCTTGCAAGATTTTCTGGTGACTGGCCTCGGATATCTTTGATGATTACAAACATGTTGTACTGCATGTTTGAATACGAAGTCATTTTCCAGTTCCAGAGACGGCGTGCAATCACGATGTCAAGGTACCCCGCCACGATGCGAATCTTTCGCAAGATGTCCTGCTCTGAATCTCCTCGTTTGATGGCGGCGAGCAACACGGGGTACTGCAAGGTGAAGTTGTTCTGGGCATTGTAGTAGACAGCCTCCATCCCCTCCGTGAGGGTTTCTGCGGCGTGACGAAGCTTTGAGTACCACTTCGTATAGAAGGCAAAGTCTTCCTCTATGAATCGAGCAAAGTCTGTCGAACCTGATAGACCAAGAGTTTCTTCATGATCACGTACCCACCGATGAAACTCCGTTCCTATTAGATCAAAGTCCTTAGGCATGGCTCCCTTCTTCCGCTCCCGGGTACTCTGCGCATGCTGACTTCGAAGCCAAGCCTTGATTGCGTCGGCATCCTCCTCTTTCCCGATATCTTGGAGTTTCGAGATGTGCTCACGCCAGATCTTGCTCGCCTGAACTCGTTTCTCCCCATCGGTGATGTTTGCTAGTAGATACCCCTTCAACATGTCTGTTGGAGTGAGTGAGAGCCCTCGATCATTCATGGTCTCGAAAATTGTGTATGCATCAGAATCTGAGTATGCCGTAATCTCGACAAGATGGACATTCTCAATAAACCAATCTGCGAAGAATGGGAGTGCTTCCCCAGTTAGGCTTTCTGGAAAGAACTCCTCGATATCGTGGAACCGATGCAGGATGTTTGTAACGGACTCAGACTGATCCTCCTCATCAAAAGGCTCGCCTTTGAAGAGGGCTTCCATGCATGGTGTGCGTTCAGGAACATCGAGATTGAAGGAACGCTCGCCTCGCTTGAGAGAGTAAATAAGCTTTGCAAGCTGGCCCTTCTGCTCCTCATCCTCAAGATTCCGATACACATGAATGAGAATAAGCGTCAGAGAAGTGAGTCGCTGCTGTCCATCAATAATGTACTTGTGCCCGTCTTTGTCGCTGATGATAATTGAGCCTAGAAAGTAGTGCCCGTATGTTTCGACGGCTGATCGCTCATTGCCTGCTTCATGACTCTCTTCAAATTTTTCAGTGAGGTCGTTGAGAAGTTCTACGATCTGCTTACGCTCCCAACGATATTCTCGCTGATAGTAATCAATTGCGTAGCGAGCATTACTCAATAACGTATCGATATTTTTGGCATCACCACGAATCTCTTTCATCGATCTAACTCCTGACCTACACAAATGTTTGCAATACTCCCTATTCTAGGGCAACCTGACGCTTTGTCCCACCAAAGGACTAAGGGGCGTTCCCCAAATTTCCAGCATCGACCTGTTTGTACTCAGAGTTGGTCAGAATTTCTGGTACAAGTGTAACCCACTTCAGCAAGAACTCGCCAACTCAACCATACAATCCTTCATCATACGAATAGATTGGAGACTGGATGGACTACCCGCAAGATAGAGCTTTAGAACTGCTACGCATAGGTACAGGCGACAGTGACTCCAACTTCCGAGATGATCAAGAAGAGGCCATTCGTCACATAGTCGAAGGCGATGGACGCCTGCTTGTTGTTCAACGAACTGGATGGGGGAAAAGCTTTGTATACTTTATTTCCACCAAAATCCTTCGTGAAAATGGTATGGGGCCCTCTCTTCTTGTTTCCCCACTCTTGTCATTGATACGAAATCAACTAGATGCTGCTGAAAGAATGGGGCTCAATGCTGTCACTATTCATTCTGAGAATAAAGACGAATGGGCAGCGATTGAAGAGCAGGTTCGATCTGGCGATGTTGATATTCTACTAATCTCACCAGAAAGATTTTCAAACCAACGGTTCCAAGACAATGTGCTATCACATATCGCAGGACAAATTTCAATGCTCGTTGTTGATGAAGCCCATTGCATTTCCGATTGGGGCCATGATTTTCGCCCCAACTATCGGATGATTGCACGCATCGTCTCCTCGTTACCAGCAAACACCCGATTGCTTGCAACAACAGCAACGGCAAATAACCGAGTCATGGAAGACCTAGAGGAACAAATTGGACCTGATCTTACAGTCCTTCGTGGCCCTCTTCATAGACCGTCATTGTTGCTTCAAACCATCTGTATCGATGACAAGGCAGAAAGACTTGCTTGGCTTGCGGAACACATCCCCACTATCCATGGCAGCGGTATCATTTATACACTAACAATCCGTGATGCAAAACAGGTTGCCGATTGGCTGAAGTTGCAGGGCCTGAATGTTGAAACGTACACCGGGCAAAGCGGCGACGTTCGCCCTGCACTCGAATCAGCCCTCCTCAACAACGATGTCAAAGCACTTGTCGCCACTACTGCGCTAGGCATGGGGTTTGACAAGCCGGATCTGGCGTTTGTGGTTCATTATCAAACACCAGGTTCGGTTGTCGCATATTACCAACAGGTTGGCCGTGCAGGACGAGGGATTCCTGAATCCCATGGCATCCTCTTGAGCGGTAGTGAGGATCAAGAGATCAATGATTTCTTTATCAACTCGGCCTTCCCCACACAGATCGAAGTTTCAGAGATTCTCAATGCTCTCGAAAATGCACCCAACGGGCTCACGCTTCCAAACCTCCTCGCAGAGATCAACCTCAGCAAAGGAAGAGTAGAAAAAACACTCCAGCGGCTCAGCTTGGAATCACCAGCACCACTCGTAAAAGATGGCAGCAAATGGATGCGTACAACATCAGAACTCAGCGATGATTTCTGGGATCGAGCGGAACGACTCACTGCCCGCCGAAAAATTGAGCAAAGCCAAATGCAAGAATATGTTTCCCTTGATGCTGACCATATGAAGTTTCTTGTTTCCGCCCTCGACGGGGAT
The DNA here is from genome assembly GCA_016764895.1 of Phycisphaerales bacterium. Classification (GTDB taxonomy): domain Bacteria; phylum Planctomycetota; class Phycisphaerae; order Phycisphaerales; family UBA1924; genus UBA1924. The sequence goes on from JAESRA010000139.1 coordinate 38,756, forward strand.
ACTAATGGGATTGAAACGCCAGAAATAGCATCTATCCCAGAAACAGTTGATTCGGAACTGACATTGAGTGCTATTGAGTTTCTACGCCGAACATCTCTCCCAATTGATCCACGGCGACAGTGGCCTGCTGGAGGACTACCCAAACTCAATGTAAAAGGTCGCATACCTGCTGGACTCCAGTTGCAACCAGGCAAAGCCCTCTGTGTTTGGAGAGATGCCGGATGGGGTAAATTGGTCTACAGCGGGAAATACGAGGACGACTGTTTTTCGGATGATCTTGTTGCAACGTGCCATGATTTGGTTCAAAACTGGAGCCCTGAGCCACGGCCTGAATGGATCACATGCATTCCATCACATCGCCGGCCCGAACTCGTCCCCAACTTTGCTAAACGACTCGCCGAGAGCCTGTCACTGCCATACCATGATTCTCTTCTACGAGTAGATGAACACCCAGAACAAAAGGAAATGCAAAACAGCTCCATGCAAGCGAGAAATGTTGACGGAGCATTTGTCGTGATTAATGGTGACTTACCAAATGGCCCAGTTTTGCTGATTGATGACATGGTTGACTCAAAGTGGACTCTTACAATTGCTGGATGGCTACTTCAATCTCGTGGTGTTGAGACAGTGCATCCCCTTGTACTTGCAGATGCAGGCAAAGGATAAGAGTCATGAGCATCTCATCAAATACACAAGCAATCCTACTCTTGACTGCACCACTGATTAATGGGCATCGAGGCAAGGACGCACCCAAAACTCTTTCACAGGGCCAATATCGAAAGGTTGCAAAATTTCTACATGAGCGAGCTTTATCCCCATCCGATTTTTTACTTCAAGATGCAAGCCCACTAATTGACGAGTGCCAATCCTCACTTGAAATTCCACCACTCGTTCCTCTACTTGGGCGTGGTTTCCAACTGAGTCAGGCTCTTGAACGATGGTCACAGAGATCTATATGGGTACTCAGCAGAGCTGATGCCGACTACCCACAGCGTTTGAGAAAACGCCTTGGGGATCTTGCACCACCAGTACTGTATGGCTGCGGCAACCCCGCTCTGCTGAATCGTGGCGGACTGGCGGTAGTCGGTAGTAGAAATATCTCCGACGAGATTATCCGATTCACAAATGATGTTGGCCGTCTTGCTGCAAATGCAAACTTTGTACTCATTTCTGGTGGAGCACGAGGTGTTGATCAAGCAGCAATGCAAGGGGCTGGTGAAACTGGCGGATATGTAGTTGGCATACTTGCAGACAGCCTAGAACGAGCATCTCTCAAGCATGAACATCGAGAAGCATTGCAGAATGGATCAATGGTTCTCTGTTCGCCATACGATCCAAAGGCCGGTTTTATAGCTGGGCATGCGATGCAACGCAACAAGTTTATTTACGCACTGTCCGATGCCGCACTCGTCGTAAACTCTGACTACAAAAAAGGGGGCACCTGGACAGGTGCTGTTGAGCAATTAGACAAACTCAAGCTAGTGCCCATCTTTGTACGCACAGGCTCACAACCAAACCAAGCCATGGGATCACTTCTCAATAAGGGGGCGTCACAATGGCCGTGCCCTCGAAATGTGAAGGAGTTGATTTCGGTCATTGATACTTCGAAGATCACAATGCCAAACACGCCCCAAAGCAACTTGTTTGATAGCCCAAACCATCCCTCAATAAATGAACACGACAGACCCACGTCAAATGACAAGCCGAGTAAGCCGCCGAAGCCATCTACAATTGATCCAGCCGAATCCTTGTTCATGCTTGTGCAGAATTTAATTCTTGATATGGAAATGCCAATCAATGAGGAGACAGTTTCAAAGAAGCTTGATGTATCAAAAACTCAAGCTAGAAAATGGATCATCAGCCTTTGCGAATCCGAGAAACTCCAAAAGAAAACACGGCCCGTTCGCTACACACGAATTGATTCATAAGGGCTTGTCCGCCTTGCCTCAATTGTTTGCATCAATACCGATATCGGGCCAACGGTGTTCTTGAATCCCATCAACTCATCTTGGCCGCAAATACCCACAACGATGACTGAATCTCAATCACACGAACAATTTCTTCAATGGACAAGCCGCTGTTCGCCAGAAAGTAGATGATTGAAACTCTGAAATTTCCTATGGCAAACGCCACTCTGTACTCGATTGATTCCGGCGAATTGGAAATACGATGACTTGCTCCATTACCAGAGTCAGCTACATTTTCATTTCGCATGAAACGCCCCCTTCATTCCTTGAGTATTTCCATCTCAGGCATCTGATCCCAGACTTGGCCATCTAAGACTCGCCCTGCTGCCTTCTTGTTCACGCCGCCCCACTGCTTGAAGAAAAACGCAACGCCCGCAGTCACGCACTGGTCTCTGAGTTCACGCACCCAAACTTGATCCATCGGGCGTGACTTTGGACCCGATTCGCCTCCGACAATCACCCAATGGATACCACTGAGATCGAGACTCGGCAGAGGCCCGATCAGCGGTTCCAATGACAAGAAACGCACCTTTGCGGGAATCTCTCTCAAAGGTTCCACACGGCTGCATACATTATCATTCTCAATGCTCGCCCCCATGAGAATGTTGTCTGTCCAATGAAGTTCCGCTGCAAGTTCTAGGGATCTCTCAGGCCGCTTCGTCAGAATTTGAAAGCGATGTTGAGGACATTCATTCATAACTGCGAAGACTTGCTGGATGAACTCTACAGGGACATCTCGATGAAACAGATCGCTCATCGAATTGACGAAGATCCAACGGGACTTTCGCCAACGCCTTGGAATCGCAAGCGTGTCTGGATGACATCGAACGACTCCATTGAAGTGACGCTTGCCCTTGTCGTTGAGAACTGTGAGGCCTTCGTATTTGGGCTGGCCCATGTTCCCA
>JAESRA010000140.1 GCA_016764895.1 Phycisphaerales bacterium
GCGAGCAGTGGGGGGCGTGGGGGGCGTGGGGGGCGTGTGGAACTTTGGCGGTGGTTTGTGCTGGCGGGGCTTGTTGTGCTGACTCTTGAGTGGACGCTGGATTTGCTGCGGCGTCGGGTGATTTAGCGGGTTTATTTGAAATCAGGGTGCTTGACTCGTGCCGGTCCATCCGGTGATGTCGATGGTGAATCGACCGGGTTCGGTTTGCCAGGGCATCATGCGTCTTGGCCAGCTTGAGTGCTGATGTCCGTCGGTGCGTTCGAGTCCGAGTGTGAGGAGGCCGTCGGGGGAGATGGCATTGGGGGGGATATTGAGTTCGATGATCCAGCGGTCATCGGCCGTCAAGCTCGTCAGGTCTGCGTTCAGATTGATATCCGGATCAGAACTCGTTTCGACGAGCCCGAGCAATCGCGAGATTGCCCACGACACTCTGGTCGATCCCATCGGGCCGATCCAGATCTGGACCGTCGAATCTGTTGAGCCAGCATCAGGATTGATTGCGCATTCAAGATAGAGACGCCATCCAACGCGCGGATCAGGTTCGTTGATGTCGGCGACCCTGTGGACGAGCCCTGCGACGCGGCGGTTCAATGGGGGGAGGGCCCCGAGCCCGGATTGTTGAGACCCAAAGGCGCTGAGGGTCCAGTCCCAAAGCAGCGGGCCAACAAGGACTCCTGGGGGCAAGGCCAGCGGAATATCGGCGTTGACTTTGAGGGTTGAACGCTCAGGGCCGATCTGGACATGGATCAGCCTTGGGTCATTGACCTTGGCATAGTTTGGGACTGCACTCGTTGGAGTGACCAGCGTGGTCTGGGTGAGTGTGTTGGATGGGATGGTCAGTACATGGGGGTCAATGTCTTGGCTCAGGAGCCGGACAAAGCTGCTGGAATCGTTGTCTGGTTGATCCGAAATTTGAAACAGGCCGATCTCTGGGGTGAGATGAAACGGGTTCCGCGATGGATGCCCGGAGTCGTCGATGATCCAACTCATCGAGCTTGGCTGGGATTCAAGCCACGCGACGACGCGCTCGACACGCAGCTCGTCATTGACAAATGGCGAGAGCAGATCGTGGGCCAGTGCGCTGAGTTGGGCGGTGTCATTGGTCCAGAGCGGGATGATGTGGTTCTGGGCAGATGCTGTCCGGGTGAGCTGGTGCTTGAGCCGATGCGCCACGGCTGGGTCAATGAGCCAGATGCGTCCAAGGATAATTTGCCAGCGGGCCGCGAAATGCTCGGCGATATCGTCAAGGACATGGGAAGTGTCTGATTGCAGGAGTTCGGTATGGATTGCGATCAGGTCGCGGTCGGAATTTGCGGGGCTGGTGTTGGCGTTTGGGCCGGGGGCGAATCCTTGGCTCATAAGACGACTGCGCCAGGTATTGAAGGGGTCGGCGCGGAGATTGATGATGGCGTTTTCGACGAGCGGGGATTGAAGCTCGATGGTGGTGAGTGCGGGGTCCCAGAATCCATCGTGGGCGCGGGTACTGGTTTCGAGGACGACGCGGAGAGGTGAGGGGAGCCAGTTGGGTTCGTAGCGAGTCCCATCGATCCAGATGCCTTGGCCGACGGCGTCGATCGGGAGATCGATCATCGCGATCCAAGTCCCCGGCCTTGCAGGCGGGGACTTGGCGTACTGCTGTGGTGTATTGAGGTACCAGGTCGGAGTGTTGCGGGTCCAGCCGGTGTTGATGTGTGTTGTTGATGAGGTCCAGATGAAGTAGGCACTGGCTTGGACTCTACGCCCATCGTCAAGACGGACATTGATTCCGTCTTTGATGGAGTTGGCATCGTCGACCTTGATGGGGAGGACCAATCGATGGGCGACGATGGCGTCGATCCGGTCGTTGAGCGGGCGGACATTCTGGGCATGGGCTCGGGGAGCCGTGATGATGAGGATGAGGAGGAGTGCTATGGCCCGGGAATATCGTGGAAACTGATTCATTATTGAAAAATATGCACATTGGAGGGAAATGTATTGCAACCGGGGCGATGATTCTTCAATATAGTAAGTGTACGCTTACTTGTGTTGCCTGCTGATTTCTTGGGTTTCAACGAGAATCGGGTGTCAGGGGGTTTGGCCAAGGAGCGGTAGGACACTGAGATCAGTCACTGGTCTCTCAAAGGAGCCCGCCATGAACCCACGCAACACCAAACGAACTCGGCTGATATCCAAGGCAATGCTCACCGGGGCGATTGTTCTTGGTACAAGCACACTGGGCGGTTGCGAAACCGCAGGCGAGGGGCTCTTTACCGGGGCGGCACTTGGGGCGTTGACCGGTGTGGCACTCGGCTCATTGAGCGGCAACGCCGGTGAGGGTGCGATTACGGGGACGATTATCGGTGCTGCGGGCGGGGCGATTCTTGGTGATCAGAACCGGCGCAACCGCGAGTACGGGTCTCGGGGAAATCGTGATTACGGATATGGCTACTACGACTCAGGACGCTCGCATCGAAGCCACCGCAGCCGGCGTTCCCATCATGGACACCACGACAGGGTTTGGTGGGAAGAAGATTGGCACCACTGATTCGCTCGATTCCGGGTCCTGACAGACCCCTAGACAGTTCTTTGAACAGACCATGGCGTATCATGCTCGGCTAGCCAGAAAGGCCTAAATCCGTGCAGATTCGCAATTTTTCCATCATCGCTCATATTGACCATGGCAAGTCCACGCTTGCTGATCGCCTGCTCCAGGCGACCAACGCCGTCTCAGACCGCGAGGCCAAGGCCCAGCTTCTGGACTCAATGGATCTAGAACGCGAACGCGGGATCACGATCAAGGCGTCCGCCGTGACGGTGCATCACCGTCACAACGGCGAAGATTACATGCTTAACTTCATCGACACGCCCGGGCATGTGGACTTCGGCTACGAAGTCTCCCGCGCGCTCAAGGCGTGTGAAGGGGCGTTGCTGATCGTCGATGCGTCGCAGGGGGTTGAAGCGCAGACGGTGGTGAACACCTATCTCGCGGTTGAACAGAATCTTGAGATCGTGCCCGTGCTCAATAAGATTGATTTGCCTGGTGCGCGTCCTGATGAGATTGCCGATGAGGTTGAGCAGGTGCTTGGGATTGATGCGATGGAATGTATCCCAGTGTCGGCAAAGACCGGCGAGGGGATTCCTGATTTGCTTGATGCGATTTGTGATCGGTTCCCGCCGCCGGAGCCGTCGAAGATTACGCAGACGCGGGCGCTGATCTTTGATGCGATCTACGACGATTATCGCGGCGTGATTGTGTACTGCCGGGTGTTTGATGGGAGATTGACGGTCGGCGATAAGATTTTGATGATGGGTCTTGAACGGACCTTTAACATCACCGAACTCGGCAAGTACACGCCCAAGCAAGAGAAGCACAAGTCGATCGGCGCGGGCGAGACTTGTTATTTGGTGGCTGCGATCAAGACGCTGGGTGATGTGCGGGTTGGCGATACGATTACGATCGATCATGACCGGGCTGAGGAAGCGCTCGAAGGGTATGAGCCGCCGATGCAGATGGTGTTTTGTGATTTCTATCCATCGACGACCGAGAAGAAGGGGAACGACTTCGAGGAGTTGCGCGAGGCGATGGAGAAGTTGGCGTTGAACGATTCGTCGTTTTCGTACCAGGCCGTGCATTCTGAGGCCCTCGGCTTCGGGTTCCGGTGCGGGTTCCTTGGGCTGCTGCATATGGACATTATTCAGGAGCGGCTTGAGCGCGAGGGCGGGGTCGAGGTTGTGCAGACGGCGCCGACGGTGTCGTACAAGATCAAGATGCGGGGTAAGGGGAACGAGATTTTTGAGAAGGAGACTCACAACCCGGCCGACCTGCCCGACTCTGGTTTGATCGTGGAGTTCGCCGAGCCGATCTGCAAGGTCGAGATCATGACGCCCGAAA
>JAESRA010000141.1 GCA_016764895.1 Phycisphaerales bacterium
ACCACCCCCGCCACCACCCCAACAGTCCCAGGCCCAGCACGAAAAACACAATCCCCAACAATCCCCGCCCCAACAAGCACACTCTGCCCCGCCTCCAACATCACCTCATCAAACCCACCACTCCGACTCGCCAAAGAAGCCCCCATCGTCTTGGGAACCATCAAAACAACAGGCCCCGATCCCTCTTCGACCAACGCCACCTCACTACAACTCGCACTCAAAACATCCATCACATAAAAATCCGTCTCCGACACCCTCGTCCGAACACTCCCCATCTTCGGCGGCCCCCCAACCCCCATCTCCGAACCACTCAAACTCAAATCCGCCGCCACCGCATTGCTCGCCTCCTCAAAGAGCGCACACTCCACCGCCTGAGCAACATGCAACTCCCGACCCTCCCGCCCATACTCCCCCGCCCAGTCATACACCCGAAAAGTAGTATCACTCGGCGTCTGCACCTCCGCCACCAAAACCCCAGCACCAAGCGCATGCACCGTCCCCGACAACAGCGTATGACACTCCCCGACTACTGCTGGCAATGAACGCATCACCCCTTGTACCGTCCCCGATTCAATCGCCCTCTCCAAATCATCACGCGACACCCCCGCCTTCAACCCCTTATAAATCACCGACCCCGGCTCGGCCTCAAGCACATACCAACTCTCCGTCTTCAAATGCGCCCAAGAATGTTTCGCCGCATACGCCTCAGACGGATGCACCTGCACACTCAAATGCTCCCGCGCATCCAAATATTTCACCAACAACGGAAACCCACCCTCGCTGCTCAACTTCACCCCCCCCATCATCCCATCACCCCACAACGAAATCGCATCCCGCACCGTCTTGCCCTTCATCGAACCATTGGCAATCACACTAATGGCCGGCTCCCCCCCACCACCGCTCACACTCGTCGATGACAAATCCGCAAGTTCCCAAGACTCCCCAACCATCACCCCCGCAGGCAAACTCTTCCCATACCCCGCAAGCCGCCTCCCTCCCCACACCTTCTCTTTGAGGATCGGTTCAAGCACAAGCGGATAGAGTGGCGTTTGATTCATCACCATTTCTATGCAAAAAACTCGTAGCACAGGCGTCCCGCCTGTGATCTTTCCCCCACTCTTCTTCATTCTCTGCGCCTCTGCGTAATCTTTGCGATCTCTGCGTTCCTCTTTCTTCTCCACAAAAAAACCCGGAGACACACAAGCCTCCGGGTTCAAAATTCATTCAAACAATCCCGGCCCTACTTCTCAGAAATCCGCATCCCAGTAATCGTGGCCTCAAAAGCAATCTGCCCATCAACCACACCCTCAATCCGTGTCACAAACCGCCGAGGCGTCACCTTGATGCCCTTACAACACACCAAAAGCTCCTCGCCAACAGTCACCGATCGACGGAACACCGCATTCTCGATCCGCAGAAACGCCGCAAGATGCAGCTCTCCATAATGCCGATTGTACAAATAGCACGCAAGCTGAGCCCCAGCCTCAATCATCAGCACCCCAGGAAACATCGGCACACTCGGAAAGTGACCACGAACCCAGAACTCATCGCCACGAACCCTAAGCGAACCAACACCCTGATCCATGCCCTCATTGGCCCAAATCACACGATCAAGCAACGCCATCTCATGCCGATGATGAATAAACTCAAACATCTCTTCACGGCTCGCAAGCGTCGCCGTCAAATCAATCGCGCGCAAATCCAAAAGTGTAGAAACACCTTCACCCAACTTGTCTTCTCGTTGCGTCGCACTCAACTGCACAACCCTTCACCCGCAAGCCCATAAACCAGCAGGGTATCAATATCCGTTCTGTACCCGCAGCATCAGTCTTCGCGAGAACCAAGCATCTCTTTGCGAATTTCCTGTGCAACATTCTTCACATCCTGCATCGCCTTCCGCACGCGAGTACCCGCAGCCTTATTCCCGCCCTTGGCCTTGTTGTAGTCCTCACGACAGTCCTGAAGCAGTTGTTCCATCTTCTCAAGCAAATCCATATCAAACCTCTTTCCAATCAACACCGCAAACAGCGGCAAAGCCATCCTTCATCTCAAACTGCGATCCATCACAGCCACACACCCATCTTACCCCAAAAACAACCCCAATAGATGCTCCAAACGCCCTAAAGCCGCATTCAAATACAATTGATCCCCCTCTGTTCGTATAAAATTAGGGCAAGTCGCCGCCATCAGCACCCTCCGCACATCCGCAAGCTCACCAAAATCCGCCCCCACAAGCAATCCAAGCGACTCCCGGCAACGCCCCAGCGTCTCCACAGGATCAATCCCAAACAACAAATCCTCCTGCCCCCAATGCAGCCGCTCAATATACAACGCATCCTCCACCCAATGCCCAGGAGCAACCATCGCAAGATCAATCAACGCGCACCGCCCATGAATCTCAGGATTATGCGACACCCGCCGCATCGCATTACGCCCATGCAAATCATGATGGCACCAAGTATCAATCGAACGCCCCGCCCACCGATCAACAAATACCGAAGTATTCTCCAACACCCGCTCAATCCCTCTAATCCAACGCCCCTCATGCTCCATTTCGTGCGCCTTCACCTCCCCGATCGCCTTGTCCAAATTCCCAACCCAGTCCGGCTCCCTCGGCTTCTTCTTGGGATCCACAATCTCCTCAAGCACCGCCGCCGCCTGAAACTCCGCCGCCGCCTCAAAAATCTCCCACATCGACGACCCATCAAGAGACCCCCCAACCGGAGCCCCAATCGGAGGATTCTTAAACCGCTCCATCACAATCCACGCAAAATCATGCCCCCCAAGCTCATACCCCGCCGCAAGCACCCTCGGCGTCGGCAAACTCAAACTCGACGACCGCTCCCAATCATCCTCATGCACAAGCCCCAAACGCTTCGTCCAGTGATACTCACCATACCCCACCGGCAACTTGACCACACACTCAATCTCAACCCCCTTCTTGGTCGTCCAAGTCGCAAACCCCGTCCCCGCCCCAGAATGCTGCCAAATCGTCTTAAACCAAGAAATCTCCCCCAACCGTCCTCGGCACTCCTCAATCACATCCCCCCCAAGCATCGAAGCCAACCCATGAGAATCACGATCGAGCATACTTCCTCCGATACGCAAATATCACCAACACACTCAACTCAACAACACCTAAACCGACCCCTACACCATAGCAACTCTCGCCCCTCCATGCCACCCTTCTTCCGCCTCCCCCACGCTTGTGGGGGAGGTGTCTGCGCAGCAGACGGAGGGGG
>JAESRA010000003.1 GCA_016764895.1 Phycisphaerales bacterium
GGAGAAGAGTAAGAGAAGATTTTTGTACGCAGAGGGGGCGGAGGTGGCAGAGGACGCAAAGAAGAGGGGGATGGGATCGGATTAGAGAAGAGGGGGATGGGGAAGAAGGTAGAAGAGAGGGTTTGGAGAGAGGGGGGAGGAGGGGACGGAGCCCTCATCCCGGCCCTCTCCCCGGGGAGGATTATGCATGAAGTTGTTGATTTCGTACGATTCTTGCGGCATTGATGGCGAGTTTGGCTCCGATCCACAGACGGGTCCTTCGCACGCTCCGCACCCAAGACGGCAGATGCCCGGCGCCCACACACGATGTCACCAAACCCGAAAAATAACGATCCACTCCGTTTCGCCTCGACCGGAGCATCTCCCACATCCATCCGCCACGACCCTCCGTCAGACCGATGCTCGACAAACGATTCGGATGATGCCTCCGATTGCCGAGCCCCGTCCCGGGCTTGTGCCGCGGAGCGATCAGACGCAGCCCACTACGCGCCGCCGCGTGCAGCGGGTTGGAGTCATACCCCGCATCACCCACAAGAATCCGCTTGCGATCAAAGGGTTTGAGGTCACTGAGAATCGCGCTACTCGCCGTGGTTTCCCCGTGATTTATAGACTCAATCCGCCATCGGAGAAGACGGTGCCCCTCGTCAATAATCACATGGAGCTTGTAGCCCTTGGCGAAGCATCCCGATGCCCAGCCGTTGATCGCCTCGGGATCGTTGGTGCGATCGGTGACGGCGTAGGCCTTGCCATCGGTGAGCAAGAGCCGACGCTCAGGCAAAGGGATCTGGATATGTTCGATGATCCGGTTGATGTCCTCGATGAGATCGGGATCACGCATTCTTCTGCTCATGGTCGATTGATCCGGGAGCCTTCTTCGCCATGCCTGGACGGGCCAGTTGATGCGTTTGGATGCCCAGCTGATGGGCCGGTCGTGAAGAGCCGCCCAGAAAATGACGGCCAGTATCTGCTTGTTGGTGTACACCGAGTTTCTCAGCGACCTAGGTGGCAGGGCTTTGATCGCTGCCATGATGACTTTCCAAAGATCGCGTTCCATGCTGTATTCTCCGTGCAAAAGAGACCAAGTATGGACGCGATCCTTTGGTTTTTCAATACCGAACATGCGCCGAATGGCGCATAATCCTCCTTGGGGAGAGGGCCGGGGTGAGGGCTCCCAGACTTCTCCTATTCCCTCCCACTCCCCTTCTTCATCTTTCCTTCTTCCCCTCTGTATCCCTCTCCCCTCTTTTCCCCCTCTATCTTCCTCCTCCCAAACCCAACTCTTCTCTTCTCTACATCCTCAGCGACCTCCGCCCCCTCTGCATACAAAACCCTCTCTTCTCTCTTCCTCTGTGCCCTCTGTGTTCTCTGTGGTCAAAATCATCTCTTCCCCCTACCCTACAACACCATGCCCAACCCCCCCCAACCACCCAAAGGCACCAGAGACCTCTACCCACAAGACCTCCTCAAACGCCGCTACATCCAAAACGCCTGGAGAGACGCCTCCCTCCGCTGCGGCTTCGACGAAATCGAAGGCCCAACATTCGAATCCACAGACCTCTACGCCATCAAATCAGGCGACGGAATCCTCAACGAACTCTTCCAAACCTTCTCCGGCAAAGGAGGCCAACAAACCCTCGACAAACTCATAGAAAAAGGCAAAGCCGACTTCGCCCTAAGACCAGAGTTCACCCCCACCCTCGCAAGAATGTACGCCGCCAGAGCAAAACAACTCCCCAAACCCTGCAAATGGTTCACCGCAGGCCCCTACTTCAGAGCAGAACGCCCCCAAAGAGGCCGCCTCCGCGAGTTCCTCCAATGGAACATCGACATCATCGGCCTCCCCTCCGACGAAGACACCCCCCAAGCCCAAGCAAGAGCCCGCGCCCAAATGGACGCCGAAACCATCGAGTGCTGCATCAACCTCCTCGCCGATCTCGGCCTCACCAAATCCCAGCTCAACATCCAACTCAACGACCGCGCCGTCATGGCACAACACTTCCAGTCCCTCAACCTCAACAACTCACAAATCGATTCCGCCTTCACACTCCTCGACAAACGCGACAAACTCCCCTTGGACAAACTCGCCCAACTCGCCCGCGATCAATCCCTCCCCGACCCCTTCATCACCTTCCTCACCCGCCCACTCACAGGCGACCCATCACAAGAACCAAACCCAAAAACCCTCTCCTCTGTGTCCTCTGTGCTCTCTGTGTTCAATCTTTCCAACTGGACCTCCACAAACTTCAACATCGCAAGAGGCCTCGCCTACTACACCGGCACCGTCTTCGAAGCAATAGCCGACGGCGAAAGAGCAGTCGCAGGCGGAGGCCGATACGACAACCTCATCGAACTCATGGGAGGCCCAAAAACCCCCGCAGTAGGATTCGCCATGGGCGATGTCGTCCTAGGCAACCTCCTAGACGACAAAAACCTCATGCCAGAAGGCGTCGAACTCATGGAAGCCGTAGCAAAACAACAAACCCCCATCCGCCCAACCGCCTTCATCGCCGTCCCCAACAACGACCAAGAAAACAAATCCACCGCCCAATCCCTCACCGCCGCCCTCCGAAGAGGCCAAGAATCCGAATCCTACTTATCGCGCGAAGACCGCAAACCCTGGCAAACCGACCGCTACTCCATCCCCCCACTCCACACAAGAATCTCCTACAAATCCACCACAAACCCAGGCAAACTCAGAGCCGACGCCCAAAAACAACACGCCAAATACTACATAGAAATCCACGCCCCCAACAAAATCACCCTCACCGACATGGACAACCGCCAACCCATCACTCCCCCCACCGGCCTCTTCAACACCGACCCAACCTCCGAAAACTACATCGGAAAAACCCTCGCAAACCTGACTAAATAATGCACCCACTCCTCCCAATCCTCACCCTCCTCCTCACCGCCTGCCACTCTTCCTCCTTCTCCCATATTGGGGGGTCTGATGGGAGAAGGTGTCGCGTAGCGATGGATGAGGGTTCCCTTCACTCCTCCCCCCCTCTCTCCCAATCCTCTCTTCCATCTTCTTCCCCCTCCCCTCTCCCACCAAACCCAACCACAAACCTCCTCAAAAACCCCTCCTTCGAATCCAAAACCCCCGCCCCCTGGTACGACTTCTCAAACAAATCCAAATCCTGGTACCCATACCAAATCTCTACAAACCACCCCCACACCGGAAACAACTCCGCCAAACTCATCATCAACAACGACAACACCACCCCCACAGCAATCCTCGGCATCGCCCAAGAAATCCCCGCCACCTCACCAACCCTCCCCCCAACCTTCCCAAACACAATCTCAGGCCACTACAAAGTCACCAACTGGACAAGAGCAACCAAAAACCAATACCTCCAAGCCGTCATCATGGCAACCCGCCCCCAAAACAAACCCCAAGGCACCAACTACCCCACCTACCAACTCGCCATCCCACTCGCAGGCATCACC